>NZ_JAAGPO010000032.1:0-71614 GCF_017104825.1 Burkholderia sp. Ac-20345
TCGTGAACCTCGTCGCGCTCGGCGGCGTGTTCGCGCTGACGCCTGCGTCGCTGTTCTCGCGCGACGCGCTCGCCGGCTCCATCGGCCCGGCGATCTCGTTGCCGATCTTCGATCGCGGCCGATTGAAGGCGAAGCTCGGTGCGGATGTCGCGCAGGCCGATGTGGCGATCGGGCTGTACAACAAGACCGTCGACGACGCGCTCGGGCAGGTCGCGCAGTTCGTCACGTCGCTGCAGACGTCGCAGACGCTCGTCGCGCAGCAGCAGGACGCGGTCGTGGCTGCGCAGAAGATCGTGGAGATCGCGACCGACCGTCACCGGCGCGGCGTGCTGATGCAGAAGGACGTGGATGTCGCGGATCTCACGCTGATCGACGAGCGCGCGCAGATGATCGCGTTGCTCGGCCGGCAGCGGACGCTGCGCGTCGGGCTGATCGGCGCATTGGGCGGCGGGTTCGATGCGGGCGCGACGGTTGCGCAGGCGCCGGCCATGCATCGGGCGCGTAGCGGGGCGGCGAAGCGAGGCGCTTCGACTGCCGCGCCCGCAGCGACCGCCGTGGGCACTGCGACCACACCGACCGCGAGCCGATCCGTGGCGGTGCCGTCGGCCGAAGCGCGAGCGGCGAGCGGGGCCGTGCCGCAGGTCATCGCTGCATCGAATGCGGGGTCCGCACGACGTGACGACGCAGCAATCACGCCGGCCGCCGGCGCGACAACGCGCGGCACCCCCGTTCTCGCACGCACGGCAGCGGCGAATCCGGCGCCGAGCCCGTCGGTCATGCCGCCGATCCCCCTGTTCCAGCACGATCGTCTGATCGTTACGCAAAGCGACTGATGCACCACGACAACCTTCATACCGCCGCGCCGCCGGCCGCACTGAACGACCCGGCACTCGACGCGCGCCGCGCGACGCGCCGCAAGCGCTTCATCGCGTTCTTCGCGGTCGTGCTGGTGGCCGCGCTCGCATGGATCGCATACTGGCTGCTGAGCGATCGCTACTACGAAGACACCGACGACGCGTACGTCGCCGGCAGCATCGTCCAGGTCGCCGCGCAGATCCCCGGGTCGGTGACCGACGTCGTGGTTGCCGATACGCAGGCCGTGCGCGCCGGCCAGACGCTCGTGAAGCTCGACGACACCGAGGCGTCCGTCGCGTTCGCGCAGGCGAAGGCGCAGCTCGCACAGGCGGTGCGGCAGGTCGCGAACGCGAAGATTTCGAACACGATGTACGTCGAGGCCGTGAACGCGCGGCGGGCCGACCTGTCGCTCGCGCAGCGTGCGTTCGCCGCACGTTCGGGCGCGTCGGTCGAGATCGTCGCGCCCGAGGAGCTCGCGCGTGCGCGCGCGGCGGTCGCCGGTGCGCAGGCGAATCTCGCGGCCGCACAGGCGCAGCTCGACGCGGCACGCGCGCTCGGCACCAAACTGCCTGTCGACGAAAGCCCGGCCGTCGTGCAGGCGGCCGCGCAGTTCAAGCTCGCGTACCGGAACCTGAAGCGCACGACGATCGTCGCGCCGGTTGACGGCACGATCGGGCAGCGTTCGGTGCAGGTCGGCCAGCAGGTCGGTCCCGGCGTGCCGCTGATGTCGATCGTGCAGCTCAACCAGCTGTGGATCGAGGCGAATTTCAAGGAAGGGCAGATCCGCCACATGCGCGTCGGGCAGCCGGTCGAGGTGGTGTCGGATCTGTACGGCTCGCGCGTGACCTATCGCGGCCGCGTGCAGGGTTTCTCGGCGGGCACGGGCAGCGCGTTCTCGATGCTGCCGTCGCAGAACGCGGCCGGCAACTGGATCAAGGTCGTGCAGCGCGTGCCGGTCGTGATCGCGCTCGATGCGCGCGATCTCGCCGCGCATCCGCTGCGCGTCGGGCTGTCGATGCGCGCGACGGTCGACACGCACGACCGCAACGGCCACGCGCTCGACAGCGAGCCGCCGACGCCGGCCGTCAGCACGCGCGTGCACGATGGTGTCGCGAGCGACGCGGAAAGCGCCGCCGCCGCGATCATCCGGGAAAATCAGGGCGGGTAACGCCTGCCCATGCGAGGGGAGGCCGGTCGCCACGATCGGCCCGCCCCGGCGCGTCACGCCGCGCGCGCAACCTTTCCGTCGTTTTCCGCCCGACTTTCGTATTTCCGCCATCGATGTCGGCGCCGTTCAAACGCGTGTCGCGTTTGAGACATCGGCGCCCCCGCCTCCCGGACTACTCTCGAACAGCACGTTGCGCGTGCGCCGCATGAGCCGGCGCGCCGCGGCGCCATCCAACGAGACATGGAGACAATACGATGAGCAGCAATCGAGGTGTCGTCTATCTTGGGCCGGGCCAGGTCGAAGTGCAGAAGATCGATTATCCGAAGATGGTCGATCCGAGCGGCCGTGCGATCGGCCACGGCGTGATCCTGAAAGTGGTCAGCACGAACATCTGCGGTTCCGACCAGCACATGGTGCGCGGCCGCACGACCGCGCCGGTCGGCCTCGTGCTCGGTCACGAGATCACGGGCGAGGTGGTCGAGATCGGCCGCGACGTCGAGACGCTGAAGCTCGGCGATCTCGTGTCGGTGCCGTTCAACGTCGCTTGCGGCCGCTGCGCGATGTGCAAGGACACGCATACGGGCGTGTGCCTGAACGTGAACCCGTCGCGTGCGGGCGGCGCCTACGGCTACGTCGACATGGGCGGCTGGATCGGCGGCCAGGCCGAGTACGTGCTCGTGCCGTACGCGGATTTCAACCTGCTGAAATTCCCCGACCGCGATCAGGCAATGGCGAAGATCCGCGACCTGACCTGCCTGTCCGACATCCTGCCGACCGGCTATCACGGCGCGGTGAGCGCGGGCGTGAAGCCGGGCTCGACGGTCTATATCGCGGGCGCGGGCCCGGTCGGGATGGCGGCGGCCGCTTCGGCTCGCCTGCTCGGCGCGGCCGTGACGATCGTCGGCGACATGAATGCGGAACGCCTCGCACACGCGCGGGCGATGGGCTTCGAGACGGTCGACCTGTCGAAGGACGCATCGCTCGGCGAGCAGATCGAGCAGATTCTCGGCGTGCCCGAGATCGACTGCGCGGTCGACTGCGTCGGCTTCGAGGCACACGGCCACGGTTCGTCGGGCCATTCGGAGGAAGCGCCCGCGACGGTGCTGAACTCGCTGATGGAAATCACGCGGCCGGCCGGCGCGATCGGCATCCCGGGCCTGTACGTGACGGACGATCCGGGCGCGAAGGACAAGGCCGCGCAGCACGGCAGCCTGAGCATCCGCTTCGGCCTCGGCTGGGCGAAGTCGCACTCGTTCTTCACGGGCCAGACGCCGGTGCTGAAGTACAACCGCAACCTGATGCAGGCGATCCTGTTCGACCGGCTGCCGATCGCGAAGATCGTCAACGTCGAAGTGATTTCGCTCGACCAGGCGCCGGAAGGCTACAAGAAGTTCGACGGTGGCGCGCCGCGCAAATTCGTCATCGACCCGCACGGGTTGCTGGCCGCGTAACGCGACCGACCACCACGCGGTAATCGAAGGGGCCGGGGCGTTCAAGCGCCTCGGCCCTTTGTGCGTTCGGGAAGCGCGCGCTCAGTGCCCGCGATCGAGCCGGGCGAAAAGCTCACGCGTGAACGATCGACCGGGCGACATTCGCCCGGCTCCGTTTACGGGGTGCGCTCCATCGTGGCGTCGTACTGACCGCGGCAGGCCGCACCGTTCAGGCGGGCGCGCAGCAGCAGCGCATCCTGCGCGGCGCGTACGTTGGCCGCCTGTCCCTTCCACGCGGCCAGCGGCGGCTCCTGCAGCGCGCGTCCATATGAAAAGCTCAGCAGCCACGGCCGCCCGGCAACGCGATTCATCGCGTCGAGATGCGCCGTCGCTTCCTCGGGCGTCTGTCCGCCGGACAGGAAGAAGATGCCGGGCACTTCGGCCGGCACGGCGCTGCGCAACAGGCGCACCGTCGCCTCCGCGACTTCGGCGGGGGCCGGCTGTGCGGTGTGCGTGCTGCCCGCGACGACCATGCTCGGTTTGAGCAACATGTGCGCCAGCACGACCCGGTACCGGTGCAGCGCGTCGAACACGGCGTGCAGCACGGCGTCGGTCACTTGCGCGCAGCGGCCGATCGAATGATCGCCGTCCATCAGCACTTCCGGCTCGACGATCGGCACGACGCCGGCCTCCTGGCAGATCGCCGCATAGCGCGCCAGCGCTTCGGCGTTTGCCGTGATCGCCGCATGGCCCGGCAGCGTGGCGGACACGTTGTACACCGCGCGCCATTTCGCGAACCGTGCGCCTTGCCGCTGGTAGCCGGCGAGGCGCTCCGCAAGCCCATCGAGCCCTTGCGTGATTTCGTCGCCGGGCGCGAGTGCGAGCGGAATCTTGCCCGCGTCGACCTTGATGCCGGGCACGATCTGCTGGCGAGCGGCGAGTTCGGGCAACGGCGTGCCATCGTCCGCACATTGCCCGAGCGTCTCTTCATACAGGATCACGCCGCTGACGAATTCACCGAGGCCCGGCGTCGACAGCAACAGGGTGCGCCATGCGCGGCGGTTCTCTTCGGTCGATTCGACCGCGATCGTCTTGAAGCGCTTCGCGATGGTCGGCCCGCTTTCGTCGGCCGCCAGCAAGCCTTTGCCGTCCTGAACGAGTGCCTGGATCGTCGCCTGGAGTGCGCTCTCGGTGCTCATGGAATTCCTCCGCTGAAACCGCCACGCGGCCGTGCCGGCCGCCCGCTGTTCACTTCGTCACATCGTCACGCCGCCTTCCGATTTCATTCTTTGTCGCGCACCGGCCAGAACGCAAGGCGCGTGCTCGGGTGGCATCGTCCGTGCTTGGGCTGGTGCGTGTGCCGTTGCCGCGAGGCCAGCGCACCGATGGTCTGCACCGCGCGTTCGACCGCGGGCGTCCACGGTCGGCCGCAGTTGAGGCGCACGGATGGAAATCACGCGGCCGGCCGGCGCGACGCGTGATGCGCTAGTTCGACGCGCGTTCGACACACGCAACGCGTCATGCAAAGCGGGCGGTATCGGAAACGGGCCGCCCGTTTTTGCTTGGAGGCGCAGGGAAGGGCAGGCCACGCGCACGTACTACGCGGCCCGGAACGCTGGCGCCCCGCGATCCCGGCCGCACGGAATTGCTGCGATAATCATCGCCCGTTCCCGACCCCATTGCCGCCGTCCGGCGGCACATCCACGGATGGCCAAGTCACTTCCCCTCGCAGCGTTGCACACGTTCGTCGAAGTGGCGCGCTGCGGCAGCATGAAACAGGCGGCCGACCAGCTCTGCATTTCACCGGGCGCCGTCAGCCAGCATGTCCGCAATCTCGAGGATCGCCTCGCCGTGCGCCTGTTCGAGCGTACCGGCCGCGAACTCGAGCTGACCGGCACGGGCCGTGCGCTGTTCGACCAGCTCGCCGGCGGCTTCAACGAGATCGAGGCTGCGTGGGCGAACGTGCACGGTGCGAACCGGCGTGTCGTCCGCCTCGCGGTGACGACCACCGCCTCCTTCGCGAACACGTGGCTCGTGCAGCGCCTCGGCACGTTCAATGCCGCGTACCCCGAAATCGAAATCACCGTCGAGACGCGCGCGCAGCTGGTCGACTTGCGTCGCGACTATGTCGATGTCGCGATCCGGCACGGGTTGGGCCACTATCCCGGGCACGCGTCGTTCCGCATCTGGACACCCGAGCTGTGGCCCGTCTGCAGCCCGCAACTGCTCGATCCCGCCCGTCCGATCGCCACGCCCGCCGACTGCCTGTCGTATCCGCTGCTGCAGGACGCGGATCGCGCCGACTGGGCGCTGTGGCTGCGCGCGCAGGGGATCGAGGATGCCCGTGCGCCGCGCGGCGCGAGCTTCAGCGAGGATGCGCTGCTGATCAAGGCGGCGGTCGCCGGGCAGGGCGTGGCGCTGGTGCGCGACATCTATGCGCGGGACGAAGTCGCGGCCGGCCGGCTGGTTCGTGTGCTTGCGCGGCCGTGGCCGACCGAGCTGTCCTATTACGTCGTGTGCAGCGAGGCGCGCCAACACGAGTGGAAGATCGCCGCGTTCCGCGACTGGCTCGCGAGCGAGATCGGCGGCGGCGACGGCCCGCGCGATCTACTGGCGTGACCCGCGCACGGCGGCGGCCGCGAACCCCTTGAGCTTGCCGGTCGCGAGCGCGGTGCCGAGCAGGATGATCGCGCACCCGGCGACCGTCTGCACGGTGACGGTCTCGTGCAGGAAGATCGCGCCCCATACGACACCGAAGATCGGAATCAGGAACGTGACCGACGCGGCATATTGCGCGCCCGCATTGCGGATCAGCCCGAAATACAGCAGGTAGGCGACCGCCGTGCAGATCGCGCCGAGCAGCACCACCGCGATCCACGCGGACGTGTGAACGGGCCCGTGCGGCCACATCGGCAGTGCGAGCGGCACGAGTGCGACCGCCGCGAACAACTGGCTGCCGAACGCCGACACGAACGGCCTGACGTTCGCCAGCCTGCGCTTCGAGTAATGCGCGGCGAACCCGTACGACAGCGTCGCGAGCATCGCAGCGGCGATTGCGCGCGGTGCGCCGGGCGTGCCCGCGCCGACCGCCGAACCGGCGAGCACGACGACCCCGGCAAAGCCCAGCGCGAGGCCGAGCGCCTGCGGCTTCGTGAGCGGCGCGCGCAGCCATACGTACGCGACGATCGCGGTCCATAGCGGCGTCGTCGCATTCAGGATCGAATCGGTGCCGGCCGTCACGAACAGCGCGGCGTAAGTCAGCAGGCAGAACGGCAACGCCGAGTTCGCGATGCCGACGACGAACAGCGGCACGACGTGCGAGCGGAATTCCTGGCGCGCCTGCGCGTTGCGCAGCACCGGCGACAACAGCACGGCCGCGATTGCGACGCGCAGCGCGATCAGCGGGACGACGCCGAATTCCGGCGCGCCCATGCGCATGAACAGGAACGACGCGCCCCAGATGGCGGCAAGGGTCACGAGCTGTAGTGCATTCATCGACGACTCCGTTCGGTGGATCAGGCGGCCGGCCGGAGCGCGATACGCGCCGGCGCAGGCGAATGACCCATTGAACGTCATGCGTGAGTCGCGCCGCAAACGAGGTTTTGTGAGGGGCGGTTTAGAAAAATGAATCGACGGACGCGCATGCCCGGACCGCGCATGCGCGCTCAGTGGCCGCGATAGAGCTGCGCGATTTGCGTATTGCTGGCGGTGGTGCGTCGCGCATGCGTGGTGTGCAGGCTCACGCGGTGGAAGGCGCGGGCGTCGATCCGCAATGGATCTCCGTGGATTTCGGTGCAACGAAGACGATCAGCAGCATCGATCTCTACTGGGACGCATGCGCGCTCGTCTACCAGATCCAGACGTCGAACGACAACGTGAACTGGACGACGATCTACTCGACGAACAACGGCGTGTCGTATGGCCACGTGACGCTGCCGAACCTGAACGGGCATGGCCGCTACGTGCGGATGTACGGCACGAAGCGCGCGACGCAGTGGGGTTATTCGCTCGACGAAATGCAGGTGTGGGGATCGTAAGCGCAAAGAAAAAAGCGGCCTTCTAGGCCGCTTTTTTCATGCGTCAGTGGCGGTGCGGGTTACGCGTGCAGCACATGCGCAGGGAATGCCGGGCTGGCGCTTGCCGCACCCTGAGCAAGCGGCGCGACCTGCTTGCGGCGTTCGCGGGTCGGCGCGACGCCGAACGCATCGCGATAGCTCTTGCTGAAGTGGCACGCCGACTGGAAGCCGCACGCCATCGTGATGTGCATGATCGACATGTCGGTCTGCAGCAGCAGTTCGCGCGCGCGGCGCAGCCGCAGCGTCAGGTAGTAGTGCGTCGGCGTCATGCCGAGGTGTTCGCGGAACAGGCGCTGCAGTTGTCGTTGTGACATGTTCGCGAGCCGCGCGAGCTCCTCGCGCGACAGCGGTTCCTCGATGTTGTTCTCCATCAGCGAGATCACTTCGAACAGCGACTTGTTCGCGGAGCCGAGGCGCGCGACGAGCGGCATGCGTTGCTGCGCGCTCGTATCGCGCACGTGTTCGACGATGAACTGCTCGGCGATCTGCGTGACGCGCGCGGTGCCCACGCGCGCGGCGATCAGGTTCAGCATCATGTCGAGCGGCGCGACGCCGCCCGTGCACGTGATGCGGTCGCGGTCGATCACGAACAGTTCCTTCAGGAAGCGCGTGTCCGGAAACTCTTCCTTCAGCGCCGACATGTTCTCCCAGTGGATCGCGCACGCGTAGCCCGCGAGCAGCCCCGACTTCGCGAGTGCATAGGTGCCCGTGCACAGGCTGCCGAGCGGGATGCCCGAGCGCGCGAAGCGGCGCAGCGTCGACAGATGGGCGGGCGTGGTCGCGCGCTGCACGTCGACGCCGCCGCATACGAACACGATGTCGGGCTGCCCCACGCATTCGGCCGGGCCGGTGTCGACCGTCAGCCCGTTGCTCGCGGTAACCGGGCCGCCTTCCGGGCTGATGACCGACCAGCGGTAGAGCGGCTGGCCGCTCAGGTAGTTCGCCATCCGAAGCACCTCGATCGCATTGGTGAACGCGATCATCGTGAAATTCGGTAAGGGCATGAACGCGAAGTGGGACAGCGACGCTGTGCGGTCGGGCGACATGGGGGGTGTTCCTTGAATCTCTAATAGCTTTACGCCCGGGGGGCACGGACGGGCTGCGATATTGTGTGAGCCAGCGCAACAAGCGTGCCATACGGCTAAACCCTAGATCCATACGTTGTCTGGCCGAAAGCCGCATGCTGCACTGCACCGTATTCGGGACGCGTTGCACCCCGACCGGGCGGCAATCGCACCGCCGGCGTGCCTGTTCATAGGTGAACTGCCGGAGGCGGTTTGCTTGGTCATCCGAAAAAGCACGACCGGTCACTTGTATAAAACGGACGCGGATGGCGGAAAAGGCAAAGAACGCGTCTAAATTCATCAATCCGCCGAAAATCCGAACGACAAGAATAGAGCCGTCGGCAGCCTTGTACGGGACGAGCGGGAAACCCAGGCAGGGCGGGCCTTGAGCTTCGGTTTCAGCCCCTTATTCTTCGTCACGGACGCACTATGTCGAACACCCAGCCTTTCTTCTCGCAGCCCCTTGCCGAGCGCGACGCGCCGGTGCGCAGCGCCATCCTGAAGGAACTCGAGCGTCAGCAGTCGCAGGTCGAACTGATCGCGTCGGAAAACATCGTGTCGCGTGCCGTGCTCGAGGCGCAGGGCTCGGTGCTGACCAACAAGTACGCGGAAGGCTATCCCGGCAAGCGCTACTACGGCGGCTGCGAGTTCGCGGATGAAGTCGAGGCGCTGGCAATCGAGCGTGTGAAGAAGATCTTCAACGCCGGCTATGCGAACGTGCAGCCGCACTCCGGCGCGCAGGCGAACGGCTCGGTGATGCTCGCGCTGGCCAAGCCGGGCGACACGGTGCTCGGCATGTCGCTCGACGCGGGCGGCCACCTGACGCACGGCGCGAAGCCGGCGCTGTCGGGCAAGTGGTTCAACGCGGTCCAGTACGGCGTGAACCGCGACACGATGCGGATCGACTACGACCAGGTCGAGGCACTCGCGCACGAGCACAAGCCGAACCTGATCATCGCCGGCTTCTCGGCATACCCGCGTGCGCTCGACTTCGCGCGCTTCCGTGCGATCGCCGACAGCGTCGGCGCGAAGTTGATGGTCGACATGGCGCACATCGCCGGCGTGATCGCCGCGGGCCGCCACGCGAACCCGGTCGAGCATGCGCACGTCGTCACGTCGACCACCCACAAGACGCTGCGCGGCCCGCGCGGCGGCTTCGTGCTGACCAACGACGAGGACATCGCGAAGAAGATCAACTCGGCCGTGTTCCCCGGCCTGCAGGGCGGCCCGCTGATGCACGTGATCGCCGGCAAGGCCGTCGCGTTCGGCGAAGTGCTGCATGCGGACTTCAAGACCTACATCGACAACGTGCTCGCGAACGCGCAGGCGCTCGGCGAAGTGCTGAAGGCGGGCGGCGTCGATCTCGTCACGGGCGGCACCGACAACCACCTGCTGCTGGTCGACCTGCGCCCGAAGGGCCTGAAGGGCGCGCCGGTCGAACAGGCGCTGGAGCGTGCGGGCATCACCTGCAACAAGAACGGCATTCCGTTCGACATCGAGAAGCCGACCGTCACGTCGGGCATCCGCCTCGGCACGCCGGCCGGCACGACGCGCGGCTTCGGCGTCGCGGAATTCCGCGAAGTGGGCCGCCTGATCCTGGAAGTGTTCGACGCACTGCGCGCGAACCCGGAAGGCGACCATGCCACCGAACAGCGCGTGCGCCGCGAGATCTTCGCGTTGTGCGAACGCTTCCCGATCTATTGATCCCACCGACCCGACAATACTGGAGCAACACATGAGCACGCTGCATCAAGACAGCATCATCATCGACGGGCTGAACATCTCGAAGTTCGAGAAGCCGGTGTTCGAAGACATGCGCAAGGGCGGCATCACCGCCGCGAACTGCACGGTGTCGGTGTGGGAAAACTTCACCAAGACCGTCGACAACATCGGCGTGATGAAGAAGAAGATCCGCGACAACAGCGAGCTGCTGACGCTGGTGCGCACGACGGAAGACATCTTCCGCGCGAAGAAGGAAGACAAGACCGGCGTGATCCTCGGCTTCCAGAACGCGCATGCGTTCGAGGACAACATCGGCTACATCGAAGCGTTCGCCGACATGGGCGTGCGCGTCGTGCAGCTCTGCTACAACACGCAGAACCTGGTCGGCACCGGTTGCTACGAGCGTGACGGCGGGCTGTCGGACTTCGGCCGCGAAGTGATCACCGAGATGAACCGCGTCGGCATCATGGTCGACCTGTCGCACGTGGGCGGCAACACGTCGTCGGAAGCGATCGCGTTCTCGAAGAAGCCGGTGTGCTATTCGCACTGCCTGCCGTCGGGCCTGAAGGAGCACCCGCGCAACAAGAGCGACGAACAGCTGAAGGAGATCGCCGACGCAGGCGGCTTCGTCGGCGTGACGATGTTCGCGCCGTTCCTGAAGCGCGGGATCGAGGCGAACATCGACGACTACATCGAGGCGATCGACTACGTCGTGAACCTGATTGGTGAAGACGCGGTCGGTATCGGCACGGATTTCACGCAGGATTTCGCGAAGGAGTTCTTCGACATGCTGACGCATGACAAGGGCCGCTATCGCCAGCTGACGAATTTCGGCAAGGTGATCAACCCGGACGGCATCCGCACGATCGGCGAATTCCCGAACCTGACGGCCGCGATGGAGCGCCACGGCTGGAAGGAGTCGCGTATCCGCAAGATCATGGGCGAGAACTGGGTGCGGGTGTTCAAGGACGTGTGGGGCGCGTAAGCGCCGCGAACGCCGAACCACCGCCAGCGATTCAAATTAAAAAAATCGGGACGTGCCCGTGCAAGCCGCACGGGCGCGCGGACGATGTCGCGCCTGCGCACTGAGCCGCGCGGCCAATTTCCTCACGGAGTCACCACGATGCAACCGCAACTGCCGATCAACGTCGATCCCGATACCGGCGTCTGGACCACCGACGCGCTGCCGATGCTGTACGTGCCGCGTCACTTCTTCACGAACAACCACGTCGCCGTCGAGGAAGCGCTCGGCGTCGAGGCGTACGCCGAGATCCTGTACAAGGCCGGCTACAAGTCCGCCTACCACTGGTGCGACAAGGAAGCCAAGCTGCACGGCCTGACCGGCATGGCCGTGTTCGAGCACTACCTGAAGCGCCTGTCGCAGCGCGGCTGGGGCCTGTTCTCGATCATCGAGGCCGATCCGGCCAGCGCGCGCGCGAAGATCGAGCTGCGCCACTCGTCGTTCGTGCTCCAGCAGCCGGGCAAGGAAGGCAAGCTCTGCTACATGTTCGCGGGCTGGTTCGCCGGCGCGATGGACTGGGTCAACGACACGACGCCGGAAGGCCAGCGCGCACCGCGTGCGCAATCGAAGGAAGTGCAGTGTGCGGCCGAGCATCACGACCACTGCGTCTTCGAAGTGTCGCCGATCGCGCACTGACGCGCTGACGTAACGGCACAGCAACACAACAACACCCGCAACACGAGACATTCGAACGCCAGAGGTCGCCAGCGATGCGTTATCCCCACCTGTTCAAACCCATGCAGCTGAACCAGCTGACGCTGCGCAACCGGATCGTCAGCACCGCGCATGCGGAGGTGTATGCCGAGCCGGGCGGCCTGCCGGGCGACCGCTATATCCGCTACTACGAAGAAAAGGCGAAGGGCGGCGTGGGCCTCGCGATCTGCGGCGGGTCGAGCCCGGTGTCGATCGACAGCCCGCAAGGCTGGTGGAAATCGGTGAACCTGTCGACCGACAAGATCATCGATCCGCTCACGCGCCTCGCCGACACGATGCACAAGCACGGCGCGAAGATCATGATCCAGGCGACGCACATGGGCCGTCGCTCGTCGTTCCACGGCGAGCACTGGCCGCACCTGATGTCGCCGTCGGGCGTGCGCGAACCCGTGCACCGCGGTAACGCGAAGATCATCGAGATCGAGGAAATCCGCCGCATCATCGGTGATTTCGCGGCAGCCGCGAAGCGCGTGAAGGCGGCCGGCATGGACGGCATCGAAATCTCGGCCGCCCACCAGCACCTGATCGACCAGTTCTGGAGCAAGCGTTCGAACCACCGCACCGACGAATGGGGCGGCAGCCTGGAAAACCGGCTGCGCTTCGGCATCGAGGTGCTGACGGCCGTGCGTGAGGCGGTCGGCAAGGATTTCTGCGTCGGCCTGCGCATGTGCGGCGACGAATTCCACGAAGACGGCCTCGATCATGAAGCGCTGAAGGAAATCGCGCAGGCGATGTCGGAGACGGGCCTGATCGACTACCTGAGCGTGGTCGGCTCGGGCGGCGATACGCACAACACGATCGCCAACTGCATGCCGCCGATGGCGCTGCCGCCGGAGCCGTTCGTGCACCTCGCGGCCGGCATCAAGTCGGTCGTGAAGATCCCGGTGATGCACGCACAGAGCATCCGCGATGCGGGCCAGGCCGAGCGCCTGCTCGCGACCGGCATGATCGACCTGGTCGGCATGACGCGTGCGCAGATCGCCGATCCGCACATGGTGATCAAGATCCGCGACGGCCGCGAAGATGAAATCAAGCAGTGCGTCGGCGCGAACTACTGCATCGACCGCCAGTACAACGGCCTCGACGTGCTGTGCATCCAGAACGCGGCGACATCGCGCGAATCGACGATGCCGCACATCATCGAGAAGTCGCGCGGCCCGAAGCGCAAGGTCGTGGTGGTCGGCGCGGGCCCGGCGGGCCTCGAGGCGGCACGTGTCGCGAAGCTGCGCGGCCACGACGTGGTGCTGTTCGAGAAGAACGCGGAAGTGGGCGGCCAGGTGATGATCGCCGCGAAGGCGCCGCAGCGCGAACAGATGTCGGGGATCATCCGCTGGTTCGACATGGAAACGAAGCGCCTGGGCGTCGACCGCCGGCTCGGCGTGGCCGCGGACGAGAAGATGATCATGGCCGAGAAGCCGGACATCGTCGTGCTCGCGACGGGCGGGTCGAGCTTCACGTGGCAGGTGCCGGGCTGGGGCGTGGCAGAAGGCCTCGCCGTCAGCTCGTGGGACATCCTGACCGGCAAGGTCGAGCCGAAGCAGAACGTGCTGCTGTTCGACGGCGTGAGCACGCATGCGGGCGCGGGCGTGGCCGACTTCATGGCGAGCCGCGGCTCGAAGGTCGAGGTCGTCACGCCGGACGTGAAGGTGGCCGACGATTGCGGCGGCACGACGTTCCCGATCTTCTATCGCCGCCTGTACGCATTCGGCGTGATCCCGACGCCGAACACGATGCTCGATCGCGTCTATGAAGAGGACGGCAAGCTGATCGCGGTGCTGCGCAACGAGTACACGGAAGAACTCGAAGAGCGCGCGGTCGACCAGGTGGTGATCGAGAACGGATCGTCGCCGAACGACGAGCTGTACTGGAAGCTCAAGCCGGAATCGGTGAACCGCGGCCAGATCGATCCGCACACGCTGTTCGCGGCCGAGCCGCAGCCGTGCCTGTCGGAAGAACTCGGCAATGGCCGTTTCCTGCTGTTCCGTGTCGGCGACTGCATCTCGATGCACAACGTCCACGGTGCGATCTACGACTCGCTGCGTCTCGTGAAGGATTTCTAAAAGATGAACCCGTCCTTCCTCATTACCGCCCTGTTGTGGCTGTCGGTGGCGGGGCTCGCGTTCGCGGTCGCGAAGCGCTCGTCCTACTGGCGTCTCGGCCGGGCCACCGCGCCCGGCTCGTTCGGCGTCGCGAACCTGTTCGCGATCCCGAAGCGCTACTTCGTCGACCTGCACCACGTGGTCGCCCGCGATCCGTACATCGCGAAGACGCACGTCGCGACGGCCGGCGGCGCGATCGGCGCGCTCGCGCTGGTGTTCATCAACTACGGCCTCGCGATCTACTCGCCGTGGCTCGACAAGCTGATCTTCCTGTCGGCGCTCGCGATGCTGGTCGGCGCGGTGTTCGTGTGGCGCCGACGCGCGGCCAAGGACGTGCCGGCCCGCCTGTCGCGCGGCCCGTGGAATACGCTGCCCTGGCTGCTCGGCTCGTTCGCGCTCGGCCTCGTGCTGTTCATGCTGGTGCCGACCGGTGCGATGTCGGGCGCGTTCGCGGTGCTCTGCGCAGTGCTGATCGGCGTCGGTGCATTCACGATGACGGTCGGCGCCGCGAAGGGCGGCCCGATGAAGCATGCGATCGCCGGCCTGCTGCACCTGGCCTTCCACCCGCGCCAGGAGCGCTTCGCGGCCACCCGCGAATCGTTCACGGGCAACGGCACGGCCACGCCGCCGACCGCGCTGAAGCTGCCGGACATCGAGCATCAGGAGTATGGCGTCGAGAAGCCGGTCGAATTCCGCTGGAACCAGCTGCTGAGCTTCGACGCGTGCGTGCAGTGCGGCAAGTGCGAAGCCGCGTGCCCCGCGTTCGCGTCGGGTCAGCCGCTGAACCCGAAGAAGCTGATCCAGGATCTCGTCGTCGGGATGGCGGGCGGCACCGATGCGGCATATGCGGGCAGCCCGTCGCCGGGCCTCGCGGTCGGCCAGCACCGCGGCGAGCCGAACGGCCCGATCGTGTCGGGCCTGATCGAAGAGCAGACGCTGTGGTCGTGCACGACCTGCCGTGCCTGCGTGCAGGAATGCCCGATGCTGATCGAGCACGTCGACGCGATCGTCGACATGCGTCGCAACCGCACGCTCGTGCACGGCACGGTGCCGGGCAAGGGCCAGGAAGTGCTCGCGAACCTGCGTGAAACCGGCACGATGGGCGGCTACGACACCGCCGCGCGCTACGACTGGTCGGTCGACCTGAGCGCGCCCGTCGCGCAACCCGGCAAGCCGGTCGACGTGCTGTTCGTCGCGGGCGAAGGTGCGTTCGACATGCGCTACCAGCGCACGCTGCGCGCATTCGTCAAGGTGCTGAACAAGGCGGGCGTCGACTATGCGGTGCTCGGCTCGACCGAAACCGACACGGGCGACGTCGCCCGCCGGCTCGGTGACGAAGCGACGTTCCAGCAGATGGCGAAGCGCCTGATCGGCACGCTCGGCACGCTGTCGTACAAGCAGATCGTGACGGCCGACCCGCACGTGATGCACAGCCTGCGCAACGAATACCGTGCGCTCGGGCTGCGCGTGACGGTCAAGCACCATACGACCTACCTCGCCGAACTGGCCGATAGCGGCAAGATCGCGCCGAAGGCCGTCGAAGCGCTGCGCGAGAAGCGCACCACGTATCACGACCCGTGCTACCTCGGGCGCTACAACGGCGAGACGGAAGCGCCGCGCAAGCTGCTGAAGACGATCGGCATCCAGGTCGTCGAGATGGAGCGCAACGGCATGCGCGGCCGCTGCTGCGGCGGTGGCGGCGGCGCGCCGCTGACCGACATTCCCGGCAAGCAACGCATTCCCGATATCCGCATCGCCGACGCGCGCACGATCGGCGCGGACGTGGTCGCGGTTGCCTGCCCGAACTGCACGGCGATGCTCGAAGGCGTCGTGGGCCCGCGCCCCAACGTGCTCGACGTGGCCGAACTCGTCGCCGCCTCGCTGGAGTGAATCGATGAATACGATCAAACGAATCGATCCGCGCCGGCCGTTCATCATCACGGCCGCGGGCCTGAAGCGCATCACGCTCGGCGAGGAAGGCAGCGCCGACGCGAACGCCGCGCACGGGTCCGCGCACGGTCATGGTGCAGCGGCTGCGAAGCCGCGCCGCGCAGTGCAGGATCCGAAGCACGTGATGCTGGTAGTCGCGCACAGCGAACGTGGCGCGCTCGACGATCATTCGCGGCAGGCGATCGCCGCCGCCGCATTGCTCGCCGATGCGCAGACCGAAGTCGCGCTGCTCGCGTTCGGCGAGCTGAAGGACGACGTGGCTGAGCTGGGCGTCGACAAGCTGCTGGAACTCGGCGGCTTCGATCGGCGCGCGTTCGACCCTGAAAGCGAACTGCAAGCGCTGCAGGCCTGCGTTGCCGCGCTCGCACCGAAACACGTGTTCGTGCCCGACAACGCGACGGGCGACGGCGATCTCGGCCGGCGTTACGCAGCGGCCGCCGGTGCGAGCGTCGCGACCCACGTCGTCGAGATCGACGCAAAGCATGTCGGCGCGTACGCGCAGGCCGGGCGCGCGTTTGCCACCCGTGCGCTGCCCGACGTGATCCTGCTCGCGCAGAACGCGGTCGACGCGAAGCTGCCGTTCGTCGGTGCGGGCGAACGCCTGGCTGCCGACTTCATCCGCCCGGCGCATGACGCCGCGCATCCGTACCGCGATCTCGGCCTCGACGAAATCGACGCGGCGCAGGTTGCGCTGGAGGAAGCCGATTTCATCGTGTCGGCCGGCAACGGCGTGTCCGACATCGGTGCGTTCGAGCGGCTGGCCGGTGCGTTCGGTGCGGCGATCGGCGCGAGCCGTGTCGCGGTCGACAACGGTCACTTCACGCGCGACAAGCAGGTCGGTGCAACCGGCAAGACGGTGGAGGCGAGCGTGTACATCGCGTTCGGCATCTCGGGCGCGGTGCAGCACCTGCAGGGGATCAAGGACTGCCGCCACGTGATCGCGGTGAATCTCGACGGCAGCGCGCCGATCGCGAAGCGCGCGAACCTGACGGTGGTCGGCGACGCGCAGGGCACGATCGCGGCGCTGATCGAACAGGTGCAGGCTGCGCGCGCCGCGCGTGGCGAATCGCCGGCCGCGGTCGGCACCCGTGAACCGGAAGGAGTCGCCGCATGAACGCCCCCCGCCAGTTGCAACGCATTGCGGTGCTCGTGTCCGTCGGCCGCCACCCGGTCAGCGGCGTCGCGCGCTATAGCCGCAACGACGCGGCCGCGCTCGAAACCGGCCGCCAGCTCGCGGAGCGGCATCGCGCGAAGCTCGACGTGATCCATGCAGGCGACCCCGCGAATGCGGCGCTTGCCGAATATCTCGCGCTCGGCGCACGGGAGGTCGAGGTGCTGGCCTGCCGCGACGGCGACGATGCCGTGCACGCGCTCGCCGCGCGCGTCGAGGGCTACGACCTCGTGCTGACCGGCACGCGCGCCGAGGGCGTATACGACACCGGCATGCTGCCGTACCGCATTGCCGCGGCGCTCGGCTATCCGCTCGTCGGCTCGGCCGTCGACGTGACGGTCGAAGGCGGCCGCGCGGCCGTCCGGCAATTTTTGCCGAAAGGGCTGCGGCGGCGCGTCGACGCAGCGCTGCCTGCCGTCGTCGCCGTCCATCCGCTCGCGAATGCCGAGCCGCGCTACGCGTATGCGCAGCTGCGCGCCGGCGCGATCCGGCCCGCGCTCGCGGCGCCCGGCGCGGACGCCGACGCGGGCGCGTGGAAGGTCGGCCCGATCGAGCGTAAACCCGTAAAGCTGGTCGCCGCCGAGAAGCGCTCCGGGCATGCCCGGATGCTGTCCGCGACGACGACCGAAAGCCGTGGCGGCAACGTCGTAAATGAAGGGAGTTCGGTCGAAAAAGCACAAGTGATCCTCGCGTATTTGCGCGAGCATCAGCTCATCGACTACTGATTTTGATGCCTGTCGGCAAGAACCCAGGGATGCAAGGAATCCGGAGCAAACGATGAAAGTATCGGCAGACATTCGTGCACTGATCGAGCGGCGCAAGGAAGGGCACAGCCTCGAGGCACCGTTCTACACGAGCGAGGACATCTTCGCGCTCGACATGGAGGCGATTTTCCGCCAGCACTGGATCCAGGTGGCGGTCGAACCGGACATTCCCGAGCCGGGCGACTACGTGACCGTGGAGCTTGGGAGCGATTCGATCCTGATCGTGCGCGACGACGACATGGCGATCCGCGCGTTCCACAACGTGTGCCGTCACCGCGGCGCGCGCCTGTGCAACGAAGACAAGGGCTCGGTCGGCAACATCGTGTGCCCGTACCACAGCTGGACCTACAACCTGACCGGCCAGCTGATGTTCGCCGAGCACATGGGCGAGAAGTTCGACCGCTGCAAGCACAGCCTGAAGTCGGTGCACGTCGAGAACCTCGCGGGCCTGATCTTCGTCTGCCTCGCCGACGAGCCGCCCGCCGACTTCGCGCAGCTGCGCGCCGAGATGGAGCCGTACCTGCTGCCGCACGATCTGCCGAGCACGAAGATCGCGGCGCAGGTCGACATCATCGAGGAAGGCAACTGGAAGCTCACGATGGAGAACAACCGCGAGTGCTATCACTGCGTTGCGAACCATCCGGAGCTCACCATTTCGCTGTACGAATACGGCTTCGGCTACCAGCGCTCCGACGCCAACGCCGAAGGCATGGACGCGTTCGCTGAAACATGCGTGCGGCGCGGGAAGGAGTGGGCCGAGATGGGCCTGCCGTCCGAAGAGATCGAGAAGCTGCTCGACGTGACGGGTTTCCGCACGCAGCGCCTGCCGCTCGATCGCCACGGCGAATCGCAGACGCTCGATGCGAAGGTCGCATCGAAGAAGCTGCTCGGCGGCTTCGACAAGGCCGACCTCGGCGGGCTGTCGTTCTGGACGCAGCCGAACTCGTGGCACCACTTCATGAGCGATCACATCGTGACGTTCTCGGTGATCCCGCTGTCGGCCGGCAAGACGCTCGTGCGCACGAAGTGGCTCGTGCACAAGGACGCGAAGGAAGGCATCGACTACGACGTGAAGAATCTCACGGCCGTGTGGAACGCGACCAACGACCAGGATCGCGCACTCGTCGAATTCTCGCAGCGCGGCGCGACCAGCAGCGCGTACGAGCCGGGCCCGTATTCGCCGTTCACGGAAGGTCTCGTCGAAAAATTCTCGGCCTGGTACATCGGCCGGCTCGCCGAAAAAACCGGCGAATAGCACTTAGCAGCGTATAAGCGGAGTCAGACATGATGCGAGATGCGGCCAACTTCGAGCCGACGGACAGCCGGGTCACACGCCCGGCGTTCTGGAACGGCCTTCCCGAGCGCTGGACGAGCGACGTCGAGGAAACGCTGGTGTGCTGCCACGTGCGGCAGGAAACGCACGACGTGAAGAGTTTCTTCTTCCGTTCGCCGCAGGGCCGCTCGTTCTCATTCGAGCCCGGGCAGTTCCTCACGCTCGAGCTCGACATCGAAGGCGAAACGATCAACCGCTGCTATACGATCTCGTCGTCGCCGGCGCGGCCGCACACGGTGTCGATCACGGTGAAGCGTGTGCCGGGCGGCAAGGTGTCGAACTGGCTGCACGACAACCTGCAGCCGGGCGCACCGGTGCGCGTGCTCGGCCCGGCCGGCGAATTCACGTGCGCACGGCATCCGGCGCGCAAGTACCTGTTCCTGTCGGCGGGTTCGGGCGTCACGCCGCTGATGTCGATGAGCCGCGCGCACCATGATCTCGCGGAGGATCGCGACATCCTGTTCGTGCACAGCGCGCGCACGCCGGACGACATCATCTTCGCGCGCGAGCTTGACCTGATCGCGTCGAACCACACGAACTTCCGCACGTCGTTCGTCGTCGAGCGCCTGGGCGCGCGCACGAACTGGCCGGGCGTCACGGGCTTCCTGACGCTGCCGCTGCTGAAGCTGATCGCACCGGATTTCATGGAGCGCGAGATCTTCACGTGCGGCCCCGCGCCGTACATGAAGGCCGTGCGCGACCTGCTCGACGAAGCCGGCTTCGATCGCAAGCAGTATCACGAGGAGAGCTTCTCGTTCGAAACGCTCGCGCAAACCGCAAGCGACGAACTGCTCGTCGATCTCGCGCCGCCGGCGGAAGGTGCTGACTCCGATACGAAGCAGTACACGGTCAGCTTCGCGAAGAGCAATCGCGAGATTTCGTGCGGCTCGGAGCAGCACGTGCTGGATGCGGCGCGCCAGTCGGGCGTGCGGCTGCCGGCCTCGTGCACGCAGGGCATGTGCGGCACCTGCAAGGTGAAGCTCGTGTCCGGGCAGGTTGAAATGAAGCACAACGGCGGTATCCGCCAGCGCGAGATCGACCAGGGGATGGTGCTGCTGTGCTGCAGCAAGCCGCTGTCGGATCTCGTGATCGACAAGTAGTCGCAACACGCCATCGGCTGTCCGGGGGCGTCGCGTCCGGACAAGCATCCGTCGGAAAACAACGATACCGCGGATTTGTGGTTGAAGAACCTAGAGAGACAACGCGCGCAGGCGCACATCAAGGAGATCGACCATGAAGCTGTTCGGAAAATTGTTGTGGACCGGCGCACTGTCGGCAATGGTGGCGCTGAGCGCGTCGGCGCTCGCCGATACGAAGCCCACGCTGAAGATCGGCTACGTCGAAGGCTGGGATGACAGCGTGGCGACGTCGAACGTCGCGGCGCGTGTGATCGAGAAGAAGCTCGGTTACCAGGTCCAGCTCGTGCCGGTCGCCGCCGGGATCATGTGGCAGGGCGTGGCGCGCGGCGATCTCGATGCGACGCTGTCCGCGTGGCTGCCGGTCACGCACGGCTCCTACTGGGGCGAATACAAGACGAAGGTCGTTGATCTCGGCGCGAACTTTCCCGACGCGAAGATCGGCCTGATCGTTCCCGACTACGTGAAGGCGAAGAGCATCGACGATCTGAATGCCGAGAAAAGCAATTTCAGCGGCCGGATCGTCGGCATCGACGCCGGCGCCGGCGTGATGCGCAAGACCGACGATGCGATCAAGAGCTACGGGCTGAACTACACGCTGATGCCGAGCTCGGGCAGCGCGATGACGGCCGAGCTGTCGCGTTCGGTCAATGCGAACAAGCCGGTCATCGTGACGGGCTGGGCGCCGCACTGGATGTTCGCGAAGTGGAAGCTGCGCTTCCTCGAGGATCCGAAGAAGGTGTTCGGCGGCGCGGAGCACGTCGACAGCGTCGTGAATCCGGGGCTCGAAACGAAGGCGAAGCCGGTGGTCGCTTTCCTGAAGAAATTCCAGTGGAAGCCGGGTGAAATCGACAGCGTGATGCTCGCGATCCAGAACGGTTCGAAGCCGGAAGCGGCTGCCGATGCGTGGATCGCCGCGCACGCGGATCGCGTGAATGCGTGGACGGAAGGCGCGCAATAAACCGCGACGATACGACGCAATAAAACTACGACGAGACAGTCCGGGATTGATCGAAAGGATGCCGAAATAATCGCACTGCGATGCGGTCATATCCCGGAATTATTTTTTTTGATTCTGCAAGAAAGCCCGTAAATTGTTACACTACGGCCCTTGTGCGGAGTCATCACAGGAGGAATTGGATGAGTCAGGCAGGACTGCGTGCGAACAGCACCAGTGATGTTGAGGCAACCATCTCACATGATTCGACGGGCCACACGCTGCATCGTGGCCTGACTTGGAAAGACGCTTTTTGGGTGACGAGCGGCGTGCCGGCAGGCGTGCTGTTCACGATCGGCGGCGTATGCGCGACGATCGGCCAGCCCGCGTGGGCGATCTGGATCGCCGCGATCACGATGGGGCTGATTCAAAGCGCGACTTATGCGGAAATATCGGGACTATTTCCCCATAAATCAGGCGGCGCGTCCGTGTACGGCGCGATCGGCTGGGTCCGTTACAGCAAGCTGATCGCCCCGGTTTCCGTGTGGTGCAACTGGCTCGCGTGGTCGCCGATGCTCGCGCTCGGCTGCGGCCTCGCGGCGAGCTATGCGCTCACGAGTCTCTTTCCCGCCGACGCGGCGGTGCTGCACTGGCAGCTCAAGGTTGCGGATCTCGGGTTCATCAAGCCGGGTCTGTCCCTGCGGATCAATGCGACGTTCATCATCGCGACGATCCTGCTTCTCATTACGTTCAAGCTTCAGCACAGCGGTGCATCGAAGGCTGCGCGTACGCAGCGCATTCTCGGTATCGCGTCGCTCACGCCGCTGTTGATCGTCGGCATCGTGCCGTTCATCACGGGCGACGTGCCGATGTCGAACCTGCTCCCGCTGCTGCCGCTCGGTCACGACGCGCACGGCAATCTCACGACCGCGACGTTCGGCTCGTGGAACGGGCAGGGCGTCACGATGGCGCTCGGCGCGATGTTCATGGCCGGCTGGGCGTCGTACGGTTTCGAGACGGCCGTCTGCTACACGCGTGAATTCCGCGATCCGCGTCGCGATACCGCCAAGGCGATCTTCTGGTCGGGTGCACTGTGTCTCGTCGTGATGACGCTCGTGCCGATGGCGTTCCAGGGCGCGCTCGGCACGCAGGCGATGCTCGATCCGTCGATCGGCGACGGCACCGGCGTCGCGGCCGCGATGGCGAAGATCGTCGGCGGCGGCGCATGGGTCGCGAATGCGGTCGTCGTGATGCTGATGCTGTCGATCCTGCTGATCGTGATGACGTCGATGATGGGCTCGTCGCGCACGCTGTACCAGGCGTCGGTCGACGGCTGGTTGCCGAAGTACCTGTCGCACGTGAACGAGCACGGCTCGCCCACGCGCGCGATGTGGACCGATCTCGGCTTCAACCTCGTGTTGCTGATGATGTCGGACTACATGACGGTGCTGTCGATCTCGAACGTCTGCTACATGCTGTTCGTATTCCTGAATCTTCAGTCGGGCTGGATCCATCGGATGGATCGCGGCAACTGGGATCGGCCGTTCCGCTGCCCGACCTGGCTGCTCGTCGCCGGCTCGATCTGCGGCTACGCGAACCTGGTGTATGTCGGCGCGGGCGCGAACCTGCAGGGCGAAGGCACGCTGCGCAACGGGCTGATCGCGATGCTGCTGATCGTGCCGGTGTTCCTGTTCCGCCACTACTGGCAGGATCGCGGCCGCTTCCCCGCGCAGATGCAGCGCGATATGGAGCTCGAGGTGCCGAAGCGCGCGATGTGGCTGAGCCTGATGCCTTATGCGGCGCTGGTCGGCGCGGGACTGACGATCTGGCTGTCGTATTACTTTGCCTGGGTGAAGTGACGCGGTAGCGCACGCGCTGCGGCGCGCGGCGGCTCCGGAAACCGCACACGGAGCGTCGCGTGGCGCATCGCGCGCAACGTGACGACAAAAAAGGCTCGACCGGTACATACCAGTCGAGCCTTTTTCGTTTCTGCCGCGTTTCTGCCGCGTTTCGACCGCGATTGCTTTCCGCTTACGAAAACACCACCGTCCGATCGCCGTTCAGGAACACGCGCCGCTCGATGAACGCCTTCACCGCGCGTGCGAGCGTGATGCATTCGACGTCGCGGCCCACCGCGAGCAGTTGCTCGGGGCGCAGCGCATGATCGACGCGCTCGACCACCTGCTCGATGATCGGGCCTTCGTCGAGATCGTCGGTGACGAAGTGCGCGGTCGCGCCGATCAGCTTCACGCCGCGCGCATGCGCCTGGTGATACGGCTTCGCGCCCTTGAAGCCGGGCAGGAACGAATGATGGATGTTGATCGCGCGGTTCGCGAGCTTCGCGCTGGTTTCCTGCGACAGCACCTGCATGTAGCGCGCGAGGATCACGAGTTCCGCACCGCTCGACTCGAAGAAGTCGAGCCACTGCGCTTCCTGCTGCGCCTTCGTATCGGCCGTGATCGGGAAGTGGCGGAACGGCAGCCCGTGCTGCGCGGCGAGCGGTTCGAAGTCGGGATGGTTCGACACGATGCCGACGATATCCATCTTCAGCTCGCCCATCCGCCAGCGGAACAGCAGGTCCGCGAGGCAGTGCTCGAGCTTCGACACCATGATCAGCACCTTCGGCCGTGCGTTCACGTCGTGGATGGCCCACTGCGTGTTGCCGTCGTGGCCGCCGAGCTCGGCCGCAATCGGCCCGAACTCCTGGCGCAGCGCGTCGATCTGCAACGATTCATCCGTCGGATGAAACACGCAGCGCACGAAGAAGTGGTTGCTGAGATCGTCGTCGAACACGTTCAGCGCGTCGACGTAGCAGCGATGGCGCTCGAGAAAGCCGACGACGGCGGCGACCTGGCCGGCCGCGCTTGGGCACGACAGCGTCAAGACGAATTGATCGGGGCGTGAGTCGGCGGTCATGAGGTTCCTCGGATGTCATGGGGCGCGAACCCGCGCGGCGGCGCATCGGGCGCCGGGCTACGCGGGTAGCGGGAGGCTCAAGTAAATCAGGACGATTTTGGTACGGATAGAACCAACCCGCCGTGTGGCTGGTATCGGCGCGCCAGTGCTGCCGGGCGGGCCCGGCCCGTGGGGCGTCAGGCGGATCGCTGCCGACGGGCAGGGCGGCCGTTCAGGCCGGCGAGCACGCGTCGAGCAGCCAGCGCCGGAACACGTGGGTCGCGTCCGGCTCGGGCCGCTGCGGCGGCCGCACGAGGAAGTAGCCGCGCGACGTGACGACCGGCGCGTCGACGAGCTTCACGAGCTGCCCGGACGCGACGAGTTCGTCGACGAGCGGTGACCAGCCGAGCGCGACGCCTTCGCCGAGCAGCGCCGCATGGATCACGAGCGCATAGCTGTTGAAGGTCACGCCGCGCGCGGCGGCCGCCGTATCGAGGCCGTGCGCGTCGAACCAGCCCGACCACGACAGCCAGCGCTCGGGGCGCGTCGGCTGCACGTGCAGCAGCGGCAACGCGAGCAGGTGGTCGGCCCGTGCGACGTGCGGGTGCGCATCGCGGAACGCGGGCGAGCACACGGGCGCGACCGATTCCGGAAAGAGCCGTGCGGCCGTGCACGACGGCCAGTGGCCGTCGCCGAACAGGATCGCGATGTCGCCATGGTCGCGCTGCGCGTCGTAATCCTGTGACGTGACGACGCGCACGTCGACATCCGGCATCACGCGCTTCAGCCCGGCCAGGCGCGGCATCAGCCAGTAGGTGGCGAAGCCGAAGTCGGTGACGATCGTGAGCGCGCCGTGCTCGCGGCGCGCACGCAGGGTCGCGGTTGCGCCGCGCAGCGTGTCGAGGCTCAGCCGCACGGCTTCGTACAGGCACTGGCCGTCGGCCGTCAGCGTGACGCCGCGCGGGCTGCGCTCGAACAGCGGCACGCCCAGTTCGGCTTCGAGCTGAAACACCTGCTGGCTCACGGCAGGCTGGGTGGAGCCGAGCTCGCGCGCGGCGGCCGTGAAGCTCGCGAGCCGGGCGGCCGATTCGAACGCGCGCAGCGCCTGCATCGACGGTAACGGTTCGGATTTCGACATAAGTCCCTCTAATGGCCCCATAAGGGCCGGACGCCTACCCGCGCGAATTCGGGCGGGTGATAGTGCATCGGACGGTGCGACACACGTGTTTCACGGCCTGCGTCAACGCCTGCTTCAAAGCCTGATTCAAAGCCTGCTTCACGGCCGCCGCGCAACGCATCCCGCGATTCTAGCGAGCGCGGCCCGCCCGCGCGGCACTTTCATCGAGCCGCTTCCGTCATGCCGGACGTCCCGCTGCGCGAGCGGCGTGCCGTTCCATTCGAACACCGTTTTCCCCACGACAGCCGATGACGAACCCGACACCCAACATCCTGATCCTGATGGCCGACCAGCTCACGCCGTTTGCGCTGCCGGCCTACGGCAATCGCGTCGCGCGCACGCCGACGCTGGACCGTCTCGCCGCGCAAGGCGTCGTATTCGATGCCGCGTATTGCGCGAGCCCGCTGTGCGCGCCGTCGCGTTTCTCGCTGCTGACGGGCAAGCTGCCGTCGGGGATCGGCGCCTACGATAACGCCGCCGAATTGCCGGCGCAAACGCTGACGTTCGCGCACTACCTGCGCGCGGGCGGCTACCGGACGATGCTGTCCGGCAAGATGCATTTCTGCGGGCCCGACCAGCTGCACGGCTTCGAGGAGCGCCTCACGACCGACATCTATCCGGCCGATTTCGGCTGGGTGCCCGACTGGGACAGCCCGGCCGAGCGGCCGAGCTGGTATCACAACATGAGTTCGGTGCTCGAGGCGGGCCCGTGCGTGCGCACGAACCAGCTCGATTTCGACGACGAAGTCACGTTCGCCGCGAAGCAGAAGCTGTACGACGTCGCGCGCGAGCGCGCGGCCGGGCACGATGCGCGGCCGTTCTGCATGGTCGTGTCGCTGACCCATCCGCACGATCCGTATGCGATCACGCGCGAATACTGGGATCTCTACAGCGACGACGAGATCGACCTGCCGGCCGTGCGCCTCGACGCGGCGGACAGCGACCCGCATTCGCAGCGGCTGCGCTTCGTCTGCGAGAACGACCGTACGCCGCCCACCGACGCGCAGATCCGGGCCGCGCGCCGCGCGTACTACGGCGCGACGTCCTACGTCGATGCGCAGTTCGGCAGCGTGCTCGCCGCACTCGAACAGTGCGGATTCGCCGACGACACGATCGTGATCGTCACGTCCGACCACGGCGACATGCTCGGCGAACGCGGGCTCTGGTACAAGATGACGTTCTTCGAAGGCGGCTGCCGCGTGCCGCTGATCGTCCATGCGCCGGGCCGCTTCGGCGCCGCGCGCGTGCGCGGGCCGGTGTCGCACGTCGACCTGCTGCCGACGCTCGTCGACCTGGCCGGCGCCGCACCGGCCGGCGGCTGGCCCGACCCGGTCGATGGCGCGAGCCTCGTGCCGCACCTGCATGGCACGCCTGCACACGACGTTGCGCTCGGCGAATACCTGGCGGAAGGCGCGGTTGCACCGGTCGTGATGATTCGCCGCGGCGACTGGAAGTACGTGCATTGCCCGCTCGACCCCGATCAGCTCTACAACCTCTCGGACGACCCGCGCGAGCTGACGAACCTCGCCGGCACGCCGGAAGCCGCCGACGTACTCGCCGCATTCCGCGCGCAAGCCGCGCAACGCTGGAACCTGCCCGAGCTGGACCGGCAGGTGCGTGCGAGCCAGCGGCGCCGGCGCTTCCATTACGCGGCGACGACACAGGGCCGCATCCACGCGTGGGACTGGCAGCCGTTCACCGACGCGAGCCAGCGCTACATGCGCAACCACATCGAGCTCGACACGCTCGAGGCGATGGCGCGCTTTCCGCGCGTCGGGCGCTGAGCGTCCCGCATCGCGATCACTGACGAACGACGGAGGAAGCGGACGATGGAACGGCAATGCAATGCAGCAATCCGGATCGGCGCGGCACTCGCCGCGGCCGCGTGCGTGATGACGACGCAGGCCGCGTACGCGGCCGACCCGCAGACGTGCGGCGACGTGAAGATGGCCGCGCCCGGCTGGACCGACATCGATGCGACGAACGCGATGGCGGGTGTCGTGCTGAAGGCGCTCGGCTACCGGCAGGACGTGGCGAACCTGTCGGTGCCGATCACGTACCAGGGGCTCAAGAAAGGGCAGGTCGACGTGTTTCTCGGCAACTGGATGCCCGCGCAGGCACCGCTCGTGAAGCCATTCGTCGACGAGAAATCGATCGACGTGCTGCACGCGAACCTGAGCGGTGCGAAGTTCACGCTCGCGGTGCCCGACTACGTGGCGGCCGCCGGCGTGCATACGTTCGCCGATCTCGCGCGCTACGCGGATCGCTTCGGCGGCAAGATCTACGGGATCGAGCCCGGCGCGCCCGCGAACCAGAACATCAAGCGGCTGCTGTCCGACCATGCGCTCGGTGCGGCGAACTGGTCGCTCGTCGAATCGAGCGAGACGGGCATGCTCACGCAGGTCGAGCGCGCGGTACGCGACAAGCGCTGGATCGTGTTTCTCGCGTGGGAGCCGCATCTGATGAACACGAAATTCCACCTGACCTACCTGTCGGGCGGCGATGCGTATTTCGGCCCGAACTACGGCGGCGCGACGGTCAACACGGTCACGCGCGCCGGGTTCGCGGGCCAGTGCGCGAACCTCGCGCGGCTGTTCCGGCAGATGACGTTTTCCGTCGACGTCGAGAACCGGATGATCGCCGACATGCTCGACCACAAGACGTCGCCCGCGCTCGCGGCGCAGCATGCGCTGAAGGCCGACCCGGCGCTGGTCGCCGGCTGGCTGGACGGTGTGACGACGGCAGCGGGCGCACCGGGCCTGCCAGCGGTGCGCGCGGCCCTCGACGGGCGCTGATTTTCTCCCCCGGGCGGCCGGTTTTTAGCGTGCCGCCCGTCTACGTGTTTTCCCGACCGGGTCGCATCGTGACCATTTGGTGTCGCCTTCAGACGGGTGACGTGAAATATGGGTTTGTATTTTTCGCCAATGGCTGCGTTATTGCGGAAAACGAAATTCCGAAGCCATCAGGCGTACCGAATTCGAATCCACCGGCGCATCGCGGCACGCGCCGGGACGAGATTCTATCCATCGAACGGTTCAGGGAGGGTGGTCGATAATGAAGCATACGAAAGTTGCCGTAGCCGCCGCGCTTGCATGCGCGGCCTGTGTACCCGCCATCGGGCATGCGCAGAGCAGTGTGACGCTGTACGGGATTCTCGACGCGGGCATCACGTACGTGAACAACACGGGCGGTTCGCACGTGGTCAAGTTCGACGACGGCGTCGCTTACGGGAACCGCTTCGGCCTCAAGGGCACGGAAGATCTCGGCGGCGGCCTGAAGGCCGTGTTCACCCTCGAGAGCGGCTTCCGCCTCGGCACCGGGCAGCTCGGCTTCGGCGGCTCGGAGTTCGGCCGCCAGGCGTATGTCGGCCTGCAGAACGACTGGGGCACGCTGTCGTTCGGCAACCAGCTCGACATCACGAACGAGCTTGTATCGATCTACAACATCTCCGCGTGGGGCAGCGGCTACGCGATTCACCAGGGCGACTTCGACCGCTTCAACGGCGACCGCCTGCCGAATTCGGTGAAGTTCCTGTCGAACGACCTGAGCGGCTTCAAGTTCGGCGCGATGTACTCGTTCGGCAACGTCGCGGGCAACTTCCATCGCAACAGCGCATGGAGTGCGGGCGCGAGCTTCACGAAGGGTGACTTCTCGATCGGCGCCGCGTACACGCGCCTGAACAACCCGAACGGCATCTACGCGTTCGATCCGTACGCGATGATCGGCACGCATACGTTCCTCGGCCAGCAGACCGTCACCGTCGATCCGGCGACCGGCGCACGCACCGACCTGTTTGCGAACACGCCGATGGATGTCGACAGCCAAGGCACGTTCGGCATCGGCACGAGCTACACGATCGGCAAGCTGACGCTCGACGGCAACTTCTCGTACACGACGATCAAGGGCTTCGGCCAGTCGTCGCACATGCAGGTCTATGAAGGCGGCGGCTCGTACCAGTTCACGCCGGCGTTGAGCCTGATCGCCGGCTACCAGCACACGCGCTTCGAAGGCCATCACTGGAACCAGGGCACGGCGGGCCTGCATTACATGCTGTCGAAGCGCACGGACGTGTACATCTCCGGCGATTACCTGCGCGCGTCGCAAGGCGTGGACGCGGTGATCGGCTACAGCTTCACGCCGTCGACGACGCAAACGCAGGCCGACGTGCGGATCGGGATGCGGCATTCGTTCTAAGTGGGTGGTGTGGAGCAGCGACGTCTTCAGCGAGCGGTCTCTCTTTGGCGCGAACTACGGTTCGCGCTTTTTTTTGACGGGTGCAAGCGGGCATGAAATGCATCCGGCCGGTGCCGGCCGCCTGGTCGTTCCCCGTCGATCGTCTCCGGGAACGGCCGCCCGACGGGTATTGACCATTGCCGTCTATAGGCGCTAGCATCGTCCGCATGCTTGATCGCGCCATTTCCCCCTCTTCGCTGATCCGTGCATGTTGTCAGAACATGCCTGGGGGAAGTTGCGTCTAGCGAACTCGCTAAACATTCAAGCAATCGCCTTCCGGCCGCCTGTGATGCAAAACAGGCGGCCTTTTTGTTTTTGGGCCGACACTTTCGGGACGGAGAAACTCGATGCCGCTTGCGCTGTATGACACCTGGTCGCGTACCGTGCGCCCCTTCACGCCTATCCGGGCCGGGCAGGTCGGCATGTACTGCTGCGGCCCCACGGTCTACGATGATGCCCACATCGGCAACCTGAGAACCTACGTGTTCGAGGATCTCCTGCGCCGCGTACTGGAGCGCAACGGCTACGCGGTCCGGCACGTCGTCAACATCACCGACGTCGGCCACCTGACTTCGGATGCGGACGAAGGCGAAGACAAGATGGAGAAGGGGAGCCGTCGGACCGGCGAATCGGCGTGGGCCATCGCCCGGCGCTACACCGAAGCGTTCGTCCGGGACTGGCACGCGCTCAACCTGCTCGAGCCGACGGTCTGGTGCCGCGCCACCGATCACATCGCCGAGCAGATCGCGTTCATCGAAACGCTCGACCGGGCCGGCTACGTCTACCGGACGGACGATGGACTCTACTTCGACACCAGTCGGCAGGACGACTACGGTTATCTCGCGCGGCTGGACCGCGCGGGGTTGCAGGCGGGCAAGCGGGTGGCGCTGGGCGGGAAGCGGAGCATCACGGATTTTGCGTTGTGGAAGTTCAGCCCGGCCGACGTCAAGCGGCAAATGGAATGGGACAGCCCGTGGGGGCGCGGCTTTCCCGGCTGGCATATCGAATGCTCGGCGATGTCGGCGAAGTATCTCGGGACGCTGTTCGATATCCATTGCGGCGGCGAGGATCATATCGCCGTGCATCACAGCAACGAGATCGCGCAGACGCGGGCGGCCCACGGCACGCAACTCGCGAATTACTGGATGCACGGGCACTTCCTGACGCTCGACGCCGATACGAAGATGTCGAAGTCGAGCGGCGACTTCGTCCGTCTGCAGACCTTGCAAAGCCGGAATGTCGATCCGATCGCGTACCGTTACCTGTGCCTGACGGCCCACTATCGAAGCAAGCTGCATTTCACGTGGGCGTCGCTCGACGCGGCACACACCGCGCTGAATCGGCTTCGGCACCTCTATGCCGGCTGGCCTGACGGCGGGCGCGTCGATGCGGATTTCGCCGCGCGATTCGACGCCGAAGTGAACGAGGACCTGAATCTGCCCAGGGCGCTCGCGGTGCTGTGGGATCTGGTCAGGAGCAACCTGCCGCCCGCGACCCTGAAGGCGACCGTCGACAGCTTCGACGCCGTGCTTGGCCTCGGCTTGCGCGAATGGAGGCCGGTTGCGTTCGACGTTCCGGAACACGTCCGCGGGTTGCTCGGCGATCGTGAGCGCGCGAGGGCGGACAAGGACTGGGCGCAAGCCGACCGGATCCGGGAAGCGTTGAGCGCCGAGGGCTGGAGAGTCGAGGACACCCCCGAAGGCCAACGCCTGTTCGGCATCGCAGCAGGCTCGACCGATACGGGTATCCCGCCGCGGTGAAGCTCCCGGGGGCGCCTCGATCAGAAGATGAGGTGTCCGCACGATGACCCGGCGGCCGCGATCGGCGCGGCCGCCGGAATCGTCAGTTCCCACGCCCACTGCCCGTTTTCCGCGGTTGGCATATCATCGCGATTTCGTCGCGTCCGCACCGTTGTCGCGCGCACGCTCCGGCGTGCGCAGTCGTTTCCCGAACGGTACCGGCGCGCAGCGCCGCCCGCCGAGACCTCGATGACCGACCCCGTGCCCGACCCCAGTCCTTTATCCCCGTTACCCGCCAACCTGTTCCGCCACGTCCCGTTCCAGCGCTTCTGGGGCACGCGCGTGATGTCTTCCCTGGCTTTCCAGATCCTGTCGGTTGCCATCGGCTGGTACGTCTACGCGCTCACGCACAGCGCGTTTGCCCTCGGTCTCGTCGGCCTCGCGCAGTTCGTGCCGATGTTCGCGCTGACGCTCGTCGTCGGGCAGGTGGCCGACCGCTACGATCGCCGCCGCATCGCGACGATCTGCCAGGGCGTCGAAGCGCTGGCTGCCGGTGTGTTCCTGCTCGGCGCCGCACAAGGGTGGTTGGCCGCGCCGGCAGTGTATGCGCTCGCGGCGATCGTCGGCACGGCGCGTGCGTTCGAGTCGCCGTCGGTGTCGTCGCTGCTGCCGGCCGTCGTGCCGCGCACCGACCTGCCGCGCGCGACCGCGCTGTCGACTTCCGCGAACCAGGCCGCGCAGATCCTCGGGCCCGCGTTCGGCGGGCTGCTGTACGGTGTCGGCGCACCCGCCGCGTTCGGCACGAGCGTCGTCGCATTCGCGATCGCGGCGATGCTGAGCGGCACGATTCCGCTGCGCAGCGCACCGCCCGCCCGCGAGCCGGTCACGCTGCGCTCGGTGTTTTCGGGCATCGCGTTCATCCGGCGCGAGCCGGCGATTCTCGGTGCGCTGTCGCTCGACCTGTTCGCGGTGCTGTTCGGCGGCGCGACCGCGTTGTTGCCGATCTACGCGCGCGACATCCTGCAGGTCGGGCCGTGGGGGCTCGGTGCGCTGCGTGCGGCGCCCGCGGTCGGCGCGCTCGCGGGCACGCTGTGGCTCACGCGATTTCCGTTGAAAGGGCGACCGGGTCGCGCGATGTTCGGCGGCGTGATCGCGTTCGGCATCGCGACGATCGTGTTCGGGCTGTCGCGGCACTTCGCGCTGTCGCTCGTGGCGCTGGCGGTGCTTGGCGCGTCGGACGTAGTCAGTGTCGTCGTGCGGCTGTCGCTCGTGCAGCTGCGTACACCCGACGACATGCTCGGGCGCGTGAGCGCGGTCAATGCGCTGTTCATCGGCACGTCGAACCAGCTCGGCGAATTCGAGTCGGGCGTGACAGCCGCGTGGTGGGGCGCGCCGACGGCGATCGTCGTCGGCGGTACCGCGACGATTCTGGTCGCGCTCACGTGGATGCGGTTGTTCCCGCAACTGCGGAACATGACTTCGCTGGACCGAGAGCGTTGAAGCGATACCGACGCCGTTTCACGTCTGAATATTTCAAATACCATTCCATATTCAATCGAATTGCTTTCGTTGTTCGGTGCGATTAATCGTCTGATTAATAAAAAGGATCGTCCGAAGCTGGATTCGAGACGATTCAGGCAGCTCGAAATCCGTGTGAATCGGTCGGTTCCGAAATGCGGTCGCGAAGAAGTGCCTGATCCGTCAATGGCTTACTGGTCAACGGATTGCGGGCGTTTATCGTCAGAAGAATGTTGGCGCTAAATTACGAAATCCATTCCATAAATTACAAACAGGCTTCTGTAATTTTTCGAAACGATAATCATTGGTATGACAAAATTTCGGAAATTGAAACAAATGGAAATACATGAAATGATATCGATTCTCATTTTCATGGTCGGTCGGGCAAGCCCGTCGATCACTCGTCAACCGTAGCCAGCTAGCGCCGCCCTCAGCCTGATTCGGGACGGCCAGTCAGCCAACGTATCCGTGCCTCGTGCGCGCATCATCGCGCGTCCACGCGGACGGTTTTCCCGACTGGATTTCCATGCCGAACAGGACCCCGCTCGCGAGCGCGCTCGCGCTGGCCTTTGCCATGCCCATCGTTTCGCCCGCGCTCGCGCAGGGCGCACCCGCCGTCGACGCGAACCCCGTTGCCGACGCAAAGCCCGCCGCACGCACGCAGGACACGCTGCCGACGATCAGCGTGTCGGGGCAGGCCGAGCATCAGGACTTCCAGGCGGAGCGCTCGACCGTCGGCGCGAAAACCCCGACCGCGCTGCGCGACATTCCGCAGTCGGTCACGGTGATCAACAAGGCCTTGATGGAATCGCAGGGGCTCACGTCGTTCCAGGATGCGCTGCGCAATGCGCCGGGCATCACGATCGGCGGCGCGGAGGGCGGGCAGATCGGCAACAACATCAACCTGCGCGGCTTCACCGCGCAGAACGACATCTATCTCGACGGCTTCCGCGACCGCAACCAGTACTACCGCGACACGTTCGATCTCGATTCGGTCGAGGTGCTGTACGGCCCGTCGTCGATGCTGTTCGGGCGCGGCTCGACGGGCGGCGTGATCAACCAGGTGTCGAAGAAGGCGAACCTGAAGCCGTCGGCCGAGGTGTCGACGACGATCGGCACCGACGATCGCTACCGCACGAGCGTCGACCTGAACCGGCCGCTCGGCGCGACGTCGGCGTTCCGCATCAACGCGTTCGGCCAGTCGCTCGGCTCGACGCGTGACGTGATGAAGAACAAGGACTACGGGATCGCGCCGGAGCTGCGCTTCGGCATCGGTACGCCGACCGAGGTCACGCTGTCCGCGCTGATCCAGCACAACTACGACATGCCGGACTATGGCGTGCTCGCGGTCAACGGCCATCCGGCGCCGGTGTCGAAGAACACGTTCTACGGCCTCACCGACGACCGCACGATCCAGGACGTGCAGACGGTGTCCGCGCGCATCGACCATCGCGTCAACGATGCGCTGACGATCAGCAACCGCACGTCGTTCTCGCACTCGATGACGGATGCGCGCGAGACGGCGGCGAACGCGGTGCTGACCGGGCCGCTGTCGTCCAGCACCGCGCTGGCGAACGGCAACTACACGTCGTTGCCGATGTCCGCGCTGTACGTGAAGCTCGCGAGCCACGATCGCGTGATCGAGAACCATTCGATCGACAACGACACGATGGCGCATTTCAAGTTCGACACGGGGTTCGTGAAGCACGACCTGATCGCCGGTGTCGAGGTCGGCCACGACAGCTACACGAACCAGACGTACACGCGCAGCGGCCTGCCGATCCTGTCGCTGATCGATCCGGCCTATCTGGCATCGACGGCGACTAACGCGACCCAGACGCCTGCCAATCATGCGGAATCGGGCGCGACGACGCTCGCCGCGTACATGAACGACACGGTATCGATCGGCCGCGACTGGAAATTCGTGGGCGGGCTGCGCTGGGATCGCTTCCAGGCGCATCTCGCGAACACGGTGAGCGCGCCCGGCTATGCGTCGCAGACGAACTATTTCACGAGCGTGCGGGCCGGCCTGATCTACCAGCCGACCGATTCGCAGTCGTACTACTTCTCGTACGGCACGTCGTTCAACCCGTCGCTCGAGACGCTGACGGTCACGAACAACACGCAGAACCTGTCGCCCGAACACACGAAGTCGTATGAGGTGGGCGGCAAGTGGGACCTGCTGAACGACAACCTGTCGGTCACGTCGGCGCTGTTCCAGCAGGAGAAGAGCAACGCGCGCACGCAGACGTCGACGGGCGAATACCTGCTCGAAGGCGATATCCGCGTGCGTGGCTTCCAGGCGAGCGTGACGGGCCACATCACGCCGAAGTGGCAGGTGTTCGGCAGCTACACGTACATGAACGGCGTGATCCTGAGCGCGCTCGACGGCACGCAGGGCAAGACGCTCGCGAATACGCCGCGCAACACCTTCACGCTGTGGACGACGTATGCGTTCACGCCGCACTGGGAGATCGGCGGCGGTCCGACGTACATGTCGGGACGCTACGCGGCGAACACGGACTACGTGCAGGTGGGCGGCTATACGCGCTGGGACGCGACGGCCGCGTATCACGCGAAGCAGTGGGACCTGCGGCTGAACCTGCTGAACCTGACCAACAAGTTCTATTACGATGCGCTGATCCAGTCGGACGGCGGCCGCGCGGTGCCGGGCGTCGGGCGTACGTTCCTCGCGACGCTCGACTACCGGTTCTGAGCGATACGCATGCCGCCGCGGCATTCGATGAAAAAGGTGGAACGATGCTTGTACACATCCCGAACGTACTGACGCCCGAACAGGTGCGCATGATGCGCGACCGGCTCGATCATGCGGGCGACGCGTGGGTCGACGGCCGCGCGACGGCCGGCTACACGGGCGCGCCGGTCAAGCGCAACCAGCAGATCGCCGAGCATTCGCCGGTCGCGCGCGAGCTGGGCGACGTGATTCTCGCCGCGGTCGAGCGCAATCCGCTGTTCATCAGCGCGGCGCTGCCGAACCAGGTCTATCCGCCGCTGTTCAACCGCTACGAAGGCGGAATGACGTTCGGCAGCCACGTCGACGGCGCGGTGCGCGTGCTGCCGAACGGCGTGAAGCTGCGCACCGACGTGTCCGTCACGCTGTTCCTGTCCGCACCCGACGAATACGACGGCGGCGAACTCGTGATCGAGGATGCGTATGGCGTGCAGCAGGTCAAGCTGCCGGCCGGCGACCTGATCGTCTATCCGGCGACGAGCCTGCATCAGGTCACGCCGGTCACGCGCGGCGTGCGGGTCGCGAGCTTCTTCTGGGTGCAGAGCCTCGTGCGCAGCGATGCGCAGCGTGCGCTGCTGTTCGACATGGACACCGCAATCCAGCGGCTCAATGCCGGCGGCGCTGACGCGCAGGCGTGCCGCAGTCTCGTCGGCTGTTATCACAATCTTTTGAGAATCTGGAGCGAAACGTGAGCGTTGCCGATCCCATCGAAATCGACGCGGCACCCGCGTCGCGCACTGCGCCGCGCGCGCGTCCGGCCGGCGCCGGCGGCGCGCGATCGCGCCGCGGCACGTTCATCAAGTGGCTGCGCAAGGTGCACGGCTGGGTCGGGCTGTGGGGCGCCGCGCTCGGCTTGCTGTTCGGCACGACGGGGTTCCTGCTGAATCATCGTGCGCCACCGCTGCGGATCCAGACCGGCGCGCCGAAGGTCGAGACGTTGCGGCTCGACGTACCCGATCCGGAGCCCGCATCGCCGCAAGAACTCGCGAAATGGTTGCGCGGGCAACCGGATCTGCATCTGCCGGAACGCATGGGGCGCGTGCAGAAGGAGCCCGCGCATCCGGTCGCATGGGGCGACCGCGAGACCGTGCAGCCCGAGCACTGGCAGCTCGTGTTCGCGTCGCCGCGCGAGAACGTCGCGGTCGACTACTGGGTCGGCAGCGACACGATCACGCTCAAGCGCACCGGCAACGGCACGCTTGCGTGGCTGACGAACCTGCACAAGGGCGTCGGGATGAGTATCGGCTGGGTGCTGCTCGTCGATACGCTCGCGGGTGCGCTGATCCTGCTGTCACTGACGGGCGTGCTGCTGTGGACCGAACTGAACAGGCGCAAGACCGTCGGCGTGGTGCTCGTGATCGGCTCGATCGTCGCGATCGTGTGGGCGGCCGGCGCGTAGCGGTTGACGCTCAGGCGCCGGCGTCGCGCGCGACCCGCACGGCCGTGCCGTAGCAGATGACTTCCGTGACGCCCGCCCCGATCTCGGTCGAGTCGTAGCGCATCGCGACGATCGCATTCGCGCCGAGCTTGCGCGCGTCGCCGAGCATCTTGTCGAACGCTTGCTGGCGCGCCTTCTCGCACAGCGACGTATAGAGCGTGATGTTGCCGCCGAAGATGGTTTGCAGCGACGCGCCGAACGAGCCGACGATCGAGCGCGAGCGCACGATGATGCCCTGTGCGACGCCGAGCGAGCGGACGGTCGTGTGGCCGGGCAGGTCGAATGCGGTCGTGACGCGTTCGGGCGTGAGATCGTCGAACGAGCGGGAGATATCGGTCATGGCATGGCACCGTGTTGCTGAAGTGAGCGAATGACGATTCTATCCGGAACGCCAAACGGGCTCGACCGGGTTCGAACGGGCGCGCCCGCACCACGCGCCCGTTCCACCGCAACCGGCCGTCGCCGGGTCAACGCTTGACGGTCGCGCTGCCGTTCCCGCCGAGATCAACCGCGTAGGCGAGCGCCAGCTTGCCGAACTTCAACGCGTGATTCGCCTGCCGATCCGAATTCTCCAGCGTATCGTTCACGGTATGGATATACGGACTGTCGTTCTGGTCTGCCTCGAACGGGAACGACGCCGGATAGCCTTGCGCATTCCACGACGCGTGATCCGAGCACGCATACCCGCACTGCGACGTGCCGATCGCGAGTTCCGGCAGGTAGGTCTTCGCCAGGTTCGTCAGGTAGGTGTTCTGCGACGCGTTCGTGTAGTCGGTGATCAGGTAGATATCCTTCGGATCGCCCTTGTAGTTCGTCATGTCGAGCTGCAGCACGCCGACCACGTTCGCATTCTGCGCGCGGAACTGCTTCGCGATCGCTTTCGAACCGAGCAGTCCGGCTTCCTCGGCTGCGTACCCGACGAACTTGATCGTCCGCTTCGGCTTGTAGTTGTTCGCCAGCAGCACGCGCAGCGCTTCGGTCAGGCTGGCGATGCCCGACGCATCGTCGTCCGCGCCGGGCGAGCGCGTGTTCTCCGTCGTGCGGCCGACCGTCGAATCGAGGTGGCCGCCCAGCACGACGGTGCCCGCGGCCGGGTCGCTGCCGCGGATCGTCAGGATCACGGATTTCTGCGGAAAGCCCGTGTGCGCGAACTGCTCGACGGTGATGTCTGTGCGCGAACCCGCCAGCTGCTTCCACTGCAATGCGAGCCAGTCCGACGCGGCGACGCCGTGCGACGTCGTGTAGTAGCGGTTCGTGAAGCCGGACAGCGACGTGATCGTGCCGACGATGTTACTGGCCTGCAACTGTTGGATCCACGTGCCGATCTGTGGCGCGTTCGATACCTTGTACACGGCGGCCGTGGCCTGCTTCGCGAGCGTCGGCGGCAACGGCTGCAGTGCCTGGCGCGCTTCGTCGAACGAGTCGTGCACGACATAGCCGGGCCCGTGGCCGCGCGTATGGTGGACGGCGTGGGCGAGCTCGCCGAGCCGTGAATCGTCGATTTCGACGACGTGGACGGTTTCGCGGCGCGCGGCGCCGTCGGCCGTCTTGCCGGCGTCGAGGGTCGTGCTGTATTGCGCGGTGGCGCTGGCGTCGATGCGTTGCAACTGGCGGAACGCCGTGTCGCCGAGCGTGATCCACACCGGCGTCGCGTGCGCGGCGGCGGTCAGCAGCATGCCGCCGAGCGCGGCGCTCAGACGGGTCAGTTTCAGAGTAGGCATGTTCGATCTCGTGAGGATGGCGATGTCGAGGAAGAGGGCGTGCCGCAGGTCGTGCGACGCGCCCCCGCCTGCTGCGGAATTACGACTTCTTCGGTACGGTCACGCCGTACGTGCAACTCTGGTTGTACGCATTGCCGATCGCGGTGAGCTGCGCGCTGCTGTAGCCGAGCGCGGACGCAGCCGTCAGCACGGCCTGAGCGGCGGCCTTCTGGTTGGTCGAGCTGTTGGTCATCGACAACCCCTTCAGGAACGCCTTGTCCATCGCCTGCGCACCGATCGCTTCGCGTGCGACGAGGTTGCACGAGGCCCAGTACTGGCCGGCCGTATGAATCTCGGCGCCGCGCGCCTGCGCATAGGTGCGCCCGACGTTCCAGTTGGTCACGCGGCCGCCCCAGAACTCATTGTGGCCGTCCCAGTTGTAGACCCAGTGGTACTGCGCATCCGACGGGCTCCACTGGTTGAAGTCGCGGCTGTACGCGGCGGCGAGATAGTCGCCGGTGCCTTCCGACAAGCCTTCCTGCTGCGACAGGCCGCCGTTCGTTACCCAGTCGTGGATGCCGTGGCCGAGCTCGTGGATCACGACGTCCGAATCCTCCGCGTCGTCGACGCCGCCTTGCCCGAAGGTCAGCCGGCCGCTGCTCGACGAGTACGACGAGTTGTCGTCGCCCGATTCGCCGTGCGGGTCGTACTGCACGCCGCCCGTGTACTGGTACGGCATCGCCTTGATGCCGAGCGTCTGGTTCACGTAACGCAGGAACGTGTCGATGTGGTAGTACGTGTTCACGGCCTCGAAGTACAGGTTGCCGCGCGTGAACTCGAACGCGGGCGTTGACTGCACGGGGCACGCCTTGTCGAGCGGCGCGTCGAAATCGACGCATGCGGCATACGGGCCCGACAACGAGTAACGCCCACCCGACTGCGCAAGATCCTTCAGCGTCACGCGCACGCGTGCGGCGGTGAGCTGCGATGAATCGGTGTCGTTGCTGTCCTTGTAGCCCGTGCTCCCGTAGCTGCTCTTGGTCGGCGACAGCGGGTCGGGACGGAACACGAAGCCCGTGCCGTCGGTCGCGTAGAACGCCTTGTCCTCCGCGCGCAGCACTTCGCCGCTGCCCGAGTCGATCAGCAGTTCCCAGTCGCCTTTCGGGCCGTCGTTCGGGCGGCCGCGCACTTTCCACACGGTATGCGTGCCGGTCTTGTCGACGAAGGCCACGAGCTGCGCGTCCAGGTTCGTGAAGCCGCTCACGCCGAGATACGCGCGTGCGCGGTCGAGCGCTTGCTGCTGGTCGACGGCCTGCGACTTGCGGGACGTCGCGACCACGCCGTTGATCGTGTTGCTCGCGACGTACAGGATGCGGCCGTCCTTCGCGACCGTCACCGCGATATCGCTGCCGTACACGGGCAATCCGGCCGCCTGTTGCTGCAGGCGCACGACGGTGAAGTCGGCATCGGCGCGCTCCGACGTGACGACGAGGCTCGCGAGCGCGGTCGCGTCGAGCCCGAGCTGCGTGGCCTGCGACGCGACGAAGTCGCGCGCGGTGGCGGCGGGCGTCGTGGCGGTCTTCTTCGCGCGATACGCGGGGTTGTAGAGCGTGACGGCGACGCCGTCCGAGCGGTACTGCCCGGCGGCCGTATCGGCCTTGGCGACCGGCGGCGCGACGCCGCGTGTCAGGCTTTCGCGCAGGCTCGTTGCTTGCGGATTCGAGACTTTCGTATCGGCCGCGGTGCCGCCGACGATGCCGAAACCGAGCGCGAGACCCAGGGCGAGCGGCAGTGCTTTGCGTGATGTCTGCATACGTGATCCTCATCTCAACGGTTGGACACGCCCGCGCGTTCGTGGCGCGCAGGCACGACACGGCCCGCGCGCCGGCTCGATGGAGCCGGTGCGGCGAAGCGGTGTTGGGAACGTCGACTGACTAAGGAGCCCTAAATGTCAGGTCGAAAAGAAACGGGCGGGCGAAGAGCGGGGGGAGCGGACGAAGAAGCGAACGGAAGGCAGGTGCGGCGACGGCGAATCGAGCATCGTCATGTCATACCCCTCGGATCGGATCGATATCGGTTGGTAGCCCGCGTGGCGCGGCGCGTCGAGATACAGCACGCGTGTCGTTAGGCTGCCTATCTAACTTTTTTTGGTATGTTACAGAATATTTTCAGCGACATTCCAATTTATTTTCGATGACCGCTTCGGTCCGTCGATCAATCGCCGGAATTGTTCAGCGAGCGGCGGGAAACGCTGCCGGAACGCGTAATACCGCGCCAGATTGTGCTTAAATCCGCGATGATCAGCGTGTTGCGCGCCGGTCGTTGCGCGGGCTCAACCCGAAGCGCGTGCGATACGTGCGCGAGAAGTGCGACGGCGATTCGAACCCGCACGCGACGCAAACCGACGTGATGCTCATGTCGGTCTGCTGCAGCAGTTCACGTGCGCGATCGAGGCGCAGGTTCAGGTAGAAATGCGTCGGCGTGTCGTTCAGCGTCGCGCTGAACAGCCGTTCGAGCTGGCGGCGCGTAATCGATACCTCCTGCGCGAGCGCATCGGAGCCGAGCGGGTTTTCCATGTGCCGCTGCATCGTGCCGATCACCTGGATCAGCTTGCGGTTGTGCACGCCGTAGCGCGCGGCGATCTCGAGCCGCTGGCTGTCGGAGCGCTGCCGGATCCGGCTGACGACGAACTGCTCGGAGATCGCCGCCGCGAGATCGGCGCCGTGCCGGCGGCCGATCAGGTCGAGCATCATGTCGATCGACGCGGTGCCGCCCGCGCACGTGATGCGTCGCTCGTCGATCTCGAACAGCTCCTGCGTCGCGTTCAGGCCGGGGTAGCGCTCACGGAACGCGGCCAGCGCTTCCCAGTGCAGCGTGAGTGGCTGCGACGCGTCGAACAACCCGGCTTCCGCGAGCACGAAGCTGCCCGTATCGATGCCGCCGAGCGTTGCACCATGGCGGTGCTGGCGGCGCAGCCAGTCGCCGATCGCGCGCGTGTAGCACACGAGCGGATCGAAGCCCGCGACGACGAACACCGTATCGACCTTGTCGACCTCCGCGCACGCGGCTTCGGCGGCGACCGGAATGCCGTTGCTCGCGGCGACGGGCGCGCCGTCGGCACTGATCACATGCCAGCGATAGAGCTCGGTGCGAAAGCGGTTCGCGACGCGCAGCGGTTCGACCGCTGACATGAAGCCGAGCGCGGAGAAGCCGGGCAGCAGCAGGAAGTGGAAATCCTCGGGCATCGGGGCAGGCAGTGGAATCCGGGAGTCGTCGCGCATCGCTCGGGGCGGCGAGCGGTCGGGCAGGTGCCGCGGCCGGTTCGCGCGCGCCGAACGGTCAGCGGGAAATTATCGCGGGTTTTGCGCGGGCTCAGCGCGTTTTTGCGCCGCGCACGGCCCGGCGCGCGGTGGTCGACGGCAACTCGCCGAACTGCGCCTTGTACGCGTTCGCGAAATGCCCGAGATGAATGAAACCCCAGCGTGCGGCCGCGTCGCTGATCGGCAGGTCGGACTGCCGCGTATCGAGCAGCATCCGCCGCACTTGCGACAGGCGCAGGGAGCGCACGTAGTTCAACGGGCTGGTTTGCACGACCGATTGGAAACTGTTCTGCATCGTGCGCCGGCTCACGCGCAATTGCGTGCACAGGCTCAGCACGTCGACCGGTGCTTCGGGATGGCCGATCACGTAGTCGTGCACGCGGCGCACGATGTCGGCGCGGCAGGCGTGCGTGAGACGGTTCGACGGTTCGGGAATCCGGTACGTGAGGAGATCGACGAGCACGTTGCCGATCTCGCCGCGCAGTTCGCGCTGCGTGCGCGCGTCGCGGTAGGTATCGGGCGCCGACAGCACACGTTCGAGTTGCGAGGCGACCTGCACGCTCGCGCGCATCAGCACGGCGGTGGGCATGTCGACGACACCGCGCCGCAACGTGGCTTCGTCGAGGCGGACATCGGCCGCATCCTCGACCTGCTGCGTCAGTTCGCGATCGGCGACGACACCGATCAGCGACATGTCGTCCGGCGAATGCAGCTCGAACGGCGCGCCGCCGCGCGCCATCACCATCGTGCCGCGTTCGATGCGCGCGCCGCCGAATGCGAACGCGCCCGAGCCGGTGAGCGGCATGCCGAACACCGTATGGTCGTGCGGCAGTCTTCCGCGCTGGATGATGCGAACGTTGGCGGCTTCCTGGAACAGCTGCACGCCGTCCAGCACCGCATGCTTGACCGCGCTGCGATACGCGCCGGAGCCGATCTGGTCGTAGCGCTGGTTCCAGCCGCGCAGCGCCTCGGCATGCCGGTCCGCGTTGTCGAACCTCTCGTGAAACACGAACACAGCGCCTCCAGGTGCGTCGATCAGGACCGCGCAAGATTAAACCGACCGCGTGGTCGGCGCAATAAGGGGGAGCGCTATTCCGGGCGCATTCGTCAGAGGGTCGGATGCCTCGGGCCGATGCGGCTTTCAGGCGGTTTTCCAATATCCCGAATCGGCACGCACGCGGTGCCGGTCCGGGTGCTGACCGGATTTATTGTCGAACTACAGTCGCCCCACATAACGTGATTCCCCAACTGGAGGCGACATGAGGACAAGGCGACGAACCGCGGTGCTCGCGGCGACGCTGGCGTTCGCGGCGGCATGGGTCGGCAGCGCGAACGCAACGGAAAAGCCGGAGGAACTGGTCGTGCAGAAGATGCCGCCGTGGCATCCGCACGAGGTCTATATCGTCGACATCTCGATGCCGTCGATGACCGACGGACGCATCTACGTGTACGACGCCGATGCGAAGAAGCTGCTCGGCCAGATCGACGGCGGCTTCGGCCCCGGCTTCGCGATCTCGCCCGATCACCGGACGAGCTTCGTCGCGACGACCTACTTCTCGCGCGGCTCGCACGGCACGCGCACCGACGTCGTCGAGATGACCGACAACACGACGCTCGATCACGCGGGCGAGATCGTGATTCCGGCGAAGCACGCGCAGCACGTGCCGTCGCCGTACAACACCGCGTTCAGCGCGGACGGCAAGCGACTGTACGTCGCGAACATCACGCCGGCCGCTTCGCTGACGGTGATCGATGCGGTGTCGAAGAAGGTGCTGTCGGAGATCGACACGGCGGCCTGCGTGCTCGCGTATCCGTCGGGCAACGACCGTTTCACCGCGCTGTGCGAAAGCGGCAAGGCGCTGACCGTCACGCTCGATGCGAACGGCAAGGAAACGAAGCGCACGATGTCGGATGCGTTCATCGACGTCGACAAGGATCCGGCGTTCGTGAATGCATCGCGCTACAAGGGCGACTATCTGTTCACGACGTACGGCGGCAACGTGCGCAGCGCGGATTTCAGCGGCGACAAGCCCGCGTTCGGCAAGCCGTGGCCGCTGTTGACGGACGCTGAGCGCGCCGAAGGCTGGCGCCCGGGCGGCATGCAGCAGACGGCTGTTCATGCCATGCAGAACCGCTACTACGTGCTGATGCACAAGGGCGGCGACGGTTCGCACAAGGATCCCGGCACGCAGGTGTGGGTGTACGACCTGAAGTCGAAGCAGCGTGTCGCGCGCTGGGATCTTGCGCAGCAGAAGGTCGATCCGCTCGTGTCGATCCAGGTCAGCGAGGACGACAAGCCGCTGTTCTACGGGCTGACGGCGACGTCCGACCTCGTCGTGATGGATGCGCGCACGGGCAAGCTGCAGAACGTCGAGAAGCAGATCGGCAATACGTCGTCGCTGCTCGTCAACCCGTGAGGCCGCGATGACGCTCGATCCCGTACTTGCCACCAGCGCGCAGGCCGGCGCTGCCGTCGTCGTGCTGCTCGGCGCGTTCGCGAAGATGCGGCGGCCCGCCGCGTTCAGCCAGGCACTCGCCGGCTACCGGCTGCTGCCCGACGCGCTGACCGCGCCCGTCGCGTTCGCGATTCCGCTCGCGGAACTCGTCGGCGCCGCGGCGTTGCTGTTTCCCGATACGCGCACGGCCGGCGCGATCGGCCTGATCGCGTTGCTCGTGGCCTTCGCCGCCGCGATTGCGATCAATCTCCTGCGCGGCCACACCGACATCGACTGCGGCTGTTCCGGCTTCGCGGCAGCGCGCACGGACGCCCCGCGCGGCATCGGCTGGCTGCACGTCGGGCGCGCGCTGCTGCTCGCCGCGCTGGCCGCGACCGCGCTCGTCGAGCCGGGCGCACGCGCGGTCGTGTGGTTCGACTACCTGACGCTGTTCTTCTCCGTGCTGCTGATCGTCTGCGCGCTGCTCACCGTCGACGTGCTGCTCGCCAACGTACCGCGCCTTTCCCACCTGAGGAATTCATGATGCAAACCGCTCTCACCGTTTCCACCGCCCTGCTGTGGGTGGCCGTCCTCGCGCTTGGCGCGATCTGCCTCGCGCTGGTGCGCCAGATCGGCATCCTGTACGAACGCATCATGCCGGCCGGCGCATTGATGATCGACAAGGGGCCGGCGGTCGGCGCGATCGCGCCGACGTTCGAGCTGACCGACATTCGCGGCTCGCAGGTGAAGGTCGGCGGCATCGATGCGTCGGGCAAGGCGACGCTGCTGTTCTTCCTGTCGCCCACTTGCCCCGTCTGCAAGAAGCTGCTGCCGCTGCTGCCGTCGCTGCAGGCGAGCGAATCGACGCCGGTGAACATCGTGCTCGCGAGCGACGGCGATGTCGACGAACACACGCGTTTCGCGCGCAAGCACGATCTCGGGCGCTTCCCGTACGTGCTGTCGCAGGAGCTCGGCCTCGCGTACCAGATCGGCAAGCTGCCATACGCGGTGCTGCTCGACGAAACCGGCACGGTGCGTGCGAAGGGGCTCGTCAATACGCGCGAGCATCTCGAGAGCCTGTTCGAAGCGAAGGAGCGCGGTGTCGCATCGCTGCAGCAGTTCGTGCACGGCGATCACAGCCACGACGCGCACGCGCAGCACGCATGACCGGCCGACCCTCTTTCAACGTCAAGGGAGAACAACGATATGGGCCTGTTTGATTCATGGTTCGAGCGGTCGGCGCGCGGCGTCGCGCAGCACAGTTCGCGGCGCAGCGCGATGGCGAAGCTCGGCAAGGTGCTGGTGGGATCGGCGATGCTGCCGCTGCTGCCCGTCGATCGCACTGCGTACGCGGCCGATGCGGCGTCGGGCGCGTCGGCGGCGTCCGGTGGCGCCGCATCGGGTGCAAGCGACGATCCGATGAGCTGCGACTACTGGAAATACTGCGCGATCGACGGCTGGCTGTGCAGTTGCTGCGGCGGCACGTCGAGCAGCTGCCCGCCGGGCACGACGCCTTCTCCGATCACGTGGATCGGTACCTGCCGCAATCCGCACGACGGTTCGGACTACATCGTGTCGTACAACGATTGCTGCGGCAAGACGTCATGCGGCAAGTGCTTCTGCAACCGCAACGAGCGCGAGAAGCCGCTGTACAAGCTGTCGCTGAACAACGACATCAACTGGTGCATGGCCAACGGCAATTCGAACTATCACTGTTCGGTTTCGGTTCTGCTGGGAGCGGCAAAACAATGAAAGTGAAGCAAGCGGGAAAGATTGCCGTCGTATGCATGACGGCCGTGGCGGCCTTCGCGCTGGCGAGCCCCGCCTGCGCGCAGGAAGCCGTGCATTACCCGGCCGGCAAGAGCCTGTTCGACGCGCAGTGCGCGGTGTGTCACCAGGCGGGCGGAAAAGGGCAGGACGGGCTCGCGCCGCCGCTGACCGAGTATCCGGGCAAGTATGCGACGGCCGAGCCGGGACGTGCGCAACTGGTCGCGACGCTGCTGCACGGGATGTTCGGCGAGATCAAGGTGCGCGACAAGAACTACAACTTCAAGATGCCGTCGTTTGCGAGCGCGAGCGACGACGATATCGCGCACGTGCTCAACTACGTCGTGTTCGATCTCAACGCGCAGCACGGCGACGCGAAGCCGTTCACGGCAGCCGATATCCGTGCGGCGCGCGCGAAGGCGATGGACGGCACGGCCGTTCATGCGCAACGCGAAGTTGTCGTCAAGGGGCTCGGCCTGTGAAGCTCGCGTGCACGCCCGGTGTTAGCGACGCCGCGCCACGCACGCGGTGCGCAGTGTCGTCGCGGCTCGGCAGTGCGTCGCGTCGCCTGGCGTCGCTGCTGATGCTGGCCGGGGCGGTCGTCAGTCTGACCGCAGCACCTGCGCATGCCGAAGGCCCGGCCGACGCGGCGCTCGCGCGTCAGCACTGGGTGCTCAACTGCATGGGCTGCCACACGGCGACGGGCGGCGGTATTTCCGGCAAGGTGCCGCCGCTTGCCAACTCGCTCGGCTATTTCACGCATCTGCCGGCCGGGCGCGAGTACGTGATGCGCGTGCCCGGCGCGTCGAACTCGGCACTGTCGGACCAGGATCTGGCCGACGTGCTCAACTGGGTACTCACAACCATGAACCACGACGCGCTGCCGCGCGACTTCAAGCCTTATACGGCCGCCGAAGTCGCCGCGCACCGCCGTCCCGCCTTTTCCGATGTCGCGACTGTGCGCGCCGGCCTCGTTCGCGCGTTGCAGGCACGCGGGATCGACGGTGTCACCGATCGCTACTGACCGACCCATTCAGGAAATCGAGGAATCAAGAAGATGGAGACGAACGAACATTTCCCGCTGCTCGACGCCACGCGCGCATTTCTTGCGAAGCCGAAGAAGATGCTGATCGGTGCCGAGTGGAGCGACGCGGCGTCGGGCCGCCAGCTCGACGTCGTGAACCCGGCCGACGGCACCGTGCTCGCACGCGTGCCCGAAGCGGACGAGCAAGACGTGCAGCAGGCCGTCGCCGCCGCGCGGCGCGCATTCGACGCGGGGCCGTGGCGCACCGCGAAGACCACCGACCGCGAGCGCCTGCTGCTGGCGCTGGCCGACCTGATCGAAGCGAATGCACGCGAGCTGGCCGAAATCGAGTCGCTCGACAACGGCAAGCCCGTGATGGTGGCGCAGGGGCTCGATGTCGCGATGGCCGCGCAGTGCTTCCGCTACATGGCCGGCTGGGCGACGAAGATCGAAGGCAGCGTGATCGACGCGGGCATGCCGTACATGCCGGACAGCGAGATCTTCACCTATACGCGCAAGGAACCCGTCGGCGTGGTCGGCGCGATCATTCCGTGGAATTTCCCGCTGCTGATGGCCGCGTGGAAGCTCGCGCCCGCGCTGGCCACGGGCTGCACCGTCGTGCTGAAGCCCGCGGAAGATACCCCGCTCAGCGCGTTGCGACTGGGCGAGCTGATTCAGGCGGCCGGGTTTCCCGACGGCGTCGTCAATATCGTCACCGGCTACGGTCACACGGCCGGCGCCGCGCTGTCGCGCGATCCGCGCATCGACAAGATCGCGTTCACGGGTTCGACGCAGACGGGCAAGACGATCGGCCACGCGGCGCTCGACAACATGACGCGGATGTCGCTCGAACTAGGCGGCAAGTCGCCGGTGATCGTGCTGCCCGACGTCGATCCCGACAAGGCCGCACTCGGTGTGGCGAACGCGATCTTCTTCAACCAGGGGCAGGTGTGCACGGCCGGGTCGCGCGCGTACATCCATGCGAAGGTGTTCGACGACGTGATCGAGCGCGTCGCGAAGATCGCCGCGAGCCTGAAGATCGGCCCGGGCATGGACCCGTCGACGCAGATCGGCCCGCTCGTCTCGGCGAAACAGCGCCAGCGCGTGTGCGGCTATATCGACTCGGGCTTCGGCGAGGGCGCCCGTGCCGCCGCGGGCGGCCGCGCGATCGACGGCCCCGGCTTCTTCGTCGAACCGACCGTGCTGGTCGATACGACGCAGGCGATGCGCGTCGTGCGCGAGGAGATCTTCGGGCCGGTGCTCGTCGCGATGCCGTTCGACGACGTCGACACGGCCGTTCAGCTCGCCAACGACACGCCTTACGGCCTCGGCGCGAGCATCTGGTCGAACGATCTTTCCGCGATCCACAAGCTGATCCCGCGCATCGCGGCCGGCACCGTGTGGGTCAACTGCCACTCGCTGCTCGACAACGCGATGCCGTTCGGCGGGATGAAGCAGTCGGGGTTCGGTCGCGAACTCGGCCGCGCGGTGATCGACCAGTACACGGAAAGCAAGTCGGTGATGATGAACTACGCATGAGCGTAGCGGCGGGTGCGTGCGTTGCCGCTACGTCGGCCGCGCACGCATACCGATATGCCGGTGTATTCGGATGCCGGCATGCGGCCGCGACACATATACGACGTATCAGGGGGAGACGACCGATGACGGATCTGACGACGCCGCGCAGGATCGCGGCGGCGGTGGCGGCGCTCGCCGTCACGCAGGGGGCGCATGCGTTGAGCAGCGTCACGCTGTATGGCGATGTGGACGCCGGCATCACGTACACGAACAACCAGCAGACGACGGGCGCCGACGGCGCGGTGCGCGGCGGCCGCAACGTTCAGGTGACGGGCGGCAATCTCGCGCCGCCGCGCATCGGCCTGACCGGCAGCGAGGATATCGGCGGCGGCACGGCTGTCGCGTTCAAGCTCGAGAACAGCTTCTGGATGAACAACGGCAATCTTCTGCAGGCGGGTACGCTGTTCAACCAGAACGCATGGGTCGGCCTGTCCAACGATCGCTACGGCACGCTGACGATCGGCCGTCAGTTCGACTCCTACACGACGACGCTCGCGTCGTATGCGTCGAGCGTTCCGTGGGCCACGCTGTATGGCGCGCATATCGGCGACGTCGACAACCTCAATGCGGCGCTGAACCTGAACAACGCGGTGCAGTACGCGAGCCCCACCGTGGCGGGGTTTGCGTTCAGCGGCACGTTTTCGTTCGGTGGCGTCGCCGGCGATTTTTCGCGGCAACGCGGCTGGGCGCTGGCGGCGAGCTACAACCACGCGCCGTTCTCGTTCGGGGTCGGCGTGCTCGACCTGAATCATCCGCTCGATGCGGCGCTGGGCGGCGCGCAAGGCTATATCGGCGATTTCGCGTGTTCGAATCCGGCGGCGATGTATTGCCAGCTGCAGAATGCGCGCGCGTTGCGGGCGATCGGCGCAGGCGGGTCGTATGCGATCGGGCCGGCGACGGTCGGCGTCGTCTATACGCATACGACGCTCGACGGCAGCCTGTACTTCGCCGATCCCGCGCATCCGCATGGCGCCGACGCGCGATTCGACATCATCGAGGTCAACGCGACCTTGTCGGTGACTCCGGCGCTCATGCTGGGGGCCGCGTATATCTACAACGCGATGAAGACCGACGCGAACGGCTCGCCGAAGTTTCATCAGGCGAACCTGGGCATGACCTACAACCTGTCGAAGCAGACGACGCTCTATACCGTCGGCATCTTTCAGCAGGCGGCGGGGCATGGCATTGGCACCGATCCTTTGACGGGCGGCTCGGCGAACTACGCGCAGATTCCGAACCTGCCGAACTCGACCAGCCGTCGGCAACTGGCGGTGACGGCCGGGTTGAAGCACAACTTCTGATCGTGCGGACGCGGCGGACGCTGCGATCGCGTCACGCGCGAACCAGCACCACCCCGAGAATGAGGCACGCCGCGCCGGCCATGCGGATCGGGCTGGCCGAATGCTGCTGGATGCCGAGCACGCCGAAGTGGTCGAACACGAGCGCGCCGGTCATCTGCCCGACGACGATCAGCGCGAGCGTCGTCGCGGCGCCCAGTCGCGGCACCATCAGGATCGCGATGCCGACGAACAACGCGCCGAAGAATCCGCCGGTCCAGCTGAGCCACGACCCGGCACCGGTGATGGTGCCGGTGCCGCTCAAGCGCGGATGCGGGGACAGGAGCGCGACAGCGAGCATCGCGGCGAGGCCAACGAGGTAGCTGACCGACCCGGCCCACCACGGCGAGCCGAGCTGTGCACGGAGGTTGGCGTTGAGCACCTGTTGCAACGCCACGCTGACGCCGGCGGCAACGACCAGCAGATAAGACAGGAGAGTAGTCACGAAGAGGGCGGCTCCGGCGAGGTGGCCGTGACGGCGGCTCCGGCACGGCAGGCTTCCATTCTGGGAAGCGCGACGGTATAACGCAAATATCAAATTTGGCGCTTGTCCATCTCTTTTCGGCATGCCATCCCTGAGGCAAATCCAGTATTTCCTGACCGTGGCCGATCTCGGCGGCTTCACGCCGGCCGCGAGCGCGCTCCACGTCGCGCAGTCGGCGCTCAGCCGGCAGATCGGTCAACTCGAAGACGAGCTGGGGTTCCTGCTGTTCGACCGGGAGCCGAGGGGGGTGCGGCTCACGCCGGCCGGTACGATCTATCGCGATCGTGTGGCGTCGATTCCGGCAACCCTGACCGCCGCGGCCGAGGAGGGCGCGCGGTTGTCGCGCGGCGAAGCGGGCGTACTGCGGCTCCTGCATTCCAGCACCGTTCCCGTCGGCAGCCTGATGCCGGTTCTCGAACGCTTCATGAGCGCGTGTCCGGGCGCGCGGATCGATCTCGACCGTGCATCGTCCGAGGATCAGGTCCTGGAGATCGCGAACGGCAACGCCGATATCGGAATCGTTCGTCTGCCGGTGCTGCGCCGCGATCCGCGCGTGCGTTTCGTCGAGCTCGCAGCCGAGCGTTTGTGCGTGGCGGTGCCGGCCGATCATCCGCTCGCGGGCCGCAAGCGCACGGCGATCTCGCGGCTGCGGCACGAGCCGTTCGTAGCGGCCGTGTATCGGGAGCGGGGCGGGCTCGCGCGCGTCGTGATTGATCTTTGCCTGAAGCGGGGATTCGTGCCGGCTACCGCCCGGATCGTGTCGCCGAAGACGTCGATGCTGAATCTCGTCGCGGCCGGGCAGGGTGTCGCGGTCGTGCCGGAACGGATGGCGAGTCTCGGGATCGACGGGGTCGTCTTCGTGCCCATCTCGGATGAAGACGCAAAGTCGGTTTGCGCGCTGGTGTTGCCGGTCGAGCCGACGGTTCTGGCGGACGCGTTCGTGCGGGTGATCGCGGAATAAAAAAAGCCAACCCGTAACGGGTTGGCTTTTTGCCTGGAGATGACCGGTATCAGAACTGGTTCATCGTGTTGTCCTTGCCTGCCGCCTTCAGCGCTGCGTCGCCGCTGAAGTATTCCTTGTGATCGTCACCGATGTCCGAGCCGGACATGTTCTGGTGCTTCACGCAGGCGATACCCTGGCGGATTTCCTTGCGCTGCACGCCGGCCACGTAGCCCAGCATGCCCTGGTCGCCGAAGTATTCCTTGGCCAGGTTGTCGGTCGACAGCGCGGCGGTGTGGTACGTCGGCAGCGTGATCAGGTGATGGAAGATGCCTGCTTCACGGGCTGCGTCAGCCTGGAACGTGCGGATCTTTTCATCGGCCAGCTTGGCCAGTTCCGTCTCGTCGTATTCCACGCTCATCAGCTGCGCACGGTCGTAGGCCGACACGTCCTTGCCCTCGGCCTTCAGCGCGTCGTACGCCTGCTGACGGAAGTTCAGCGTCCAGTTGAACGACGGGCTGTTGTTGTACACCAGCTTCGCGTTCGGGATGACCTTGCGGATCTCGCTGACCATGCCGCCGATCTGTGCGATGTGCGGTTTTTCGGTTTCGATCCACAGCAGGTCGGCGCCGTTCTGCAGCGACGTGATGCAGTCGAGCACGCAGCGTGCTTCGCCCGTGCCGGCGCGGAACTGGAACAGGTTGCTCGGCAGGCGCTTCGGACGCAGCAGCTTGCCGTCGCGCTTGATGACGACGTCACCGTTGCCCAGTTGGTCGGCCGACAGTTCTTCGCAGTCGAGGAACGCGTTGTACTGGTCGCCCAGGTCGCCCGGCGTGCTGGTCACGGCGATCTGCTTGGTCAGGCCGGCGCCCAGCGAGTCGGTACGGGCGACGATGATGCCGTCGTCCACGCCCAGTTCCAGGAACGCGTAGCGGATCGCGCGGATCTTCGCGAGGAAGTCCTCGTGCGGCACCGTGACCTTGCCGTCCTGGTGGCCGCACTGCTTCTCGTCGGACACCTGGTTTTCGATCTGGATGCAGCATGCGCCTGCTTCGATGAACTGCTTGGCCAGCAGGTACGTGGCTTCCGCGTTGCCGAAACCGGCGTCGATGTCGGCGATGATCGGCACGACGTGCGTGACGTGGTTGTCGATCTTGTCCTGGATCGCGGCCTTCGCGGTGGCGTCCTTGGCGGCGTCCAGCTCGCGGAACAGGCCACCCAGTTCACGGGCGTCGGCCTGGCGCAGGAACGTGTACAGCTCGCGGATCAGCGCGCTGACCGAGGTCTTTTCGTGCATCGACTGGTCCGGCAGCGGGCCGAACTCGGAACGCAGCGCGGCAACCATCCAGCCGGACAGGTACAGGTAGCGGCGTTCGGTGCTGTTGAAGTGCTTCTTGATCGAGATCATCTTCTGCTGGCCGATGAAGCCGTGCCAGCAACCCAGCGACTGCGTGTACTTGGCCGGATCGGCGTCGTAGGCGGCCATGTCGGCGCGCATGATCTTCGCGGTGTACTTGGCGATGTCCAGGCCCGTCTTGAACTTGTTCTGGGCACGCATGCGGGCGGCGTACTCGGGGCTGATCGCATTCCACGCGCTGCCGTGGTTTTCTTTCAAACCGGCAACTGCCTTGATGTCGTCTTGATACTGGGCCATGTCAATCTCCTGGGAGCAAAGCGCGTTTGAGTAACTGGTTGAGCGTGCCCGCTACGTCTGTCGAAGCGAACTGCATGGGATAAATAGTAACGCCGCCCGTTGAGCTTTTGGCGATGTCTTATATAAGACATAAGACATTATTTCTTCTTGATTTTCAATGGGTTACGTTGTGATTTTTACGATGCAAAACATGTTTTCAAGCGACGAAAAGGCGTCGGCGCAGGAATTCGGCGTAGATTTCGCAATACGAAACGCGCTTTCGGCTGCTGGAGACCGGGCCAGCTTCACATGCGCCCATGACACCCGTTCGTCGGGGTGGCGCGAATACGCTGGGCCGGGAGCCGCACCGGCACTTCGTTTCGCCCCGGTTGAATCGAAAGCGTTGCGCCGCATGTGGACAAGCTGAATCAATCGGAAATGCGCGTTAAAACCCCGCCTGATAAGCCTCACAAGAAACCTAGTGGTTTCCACTCATAGTCGCAAACAGTCAAGAACAGGTCGCCGCCGGTCTTCTCGCGACCAATATGGCTCGTTACTTTTACTCCCACGATGCAGGCCGGGCACACCCCGCGCACCGGCTGCCGCGAGTCAAACCGGGAGGAAACGAACCATGAAGTCGACGAAGATCGCCGCGCTTGCCGCGGCCGTGCTGGCGACCGGCGCGTTCACGCACACGGCGCTTGCCGAAACGGAAGCCGCGACCTGCCGCACCGTGCGTTTCGCGGATATCGGCTGGACCGACATCACGTCGACCACGGCGCTCGCGTCGACCGTGTTCGAGGCGCTTGGCTACAAGCCGACCACGACGATCGCGTCGGTGCCGATCTCGTTCGCCGGCCTGAAGAGCAAGCAGCTCGACGTATCGCTCGGCTACTGGTGGCCCGTGCAGCAGAAGCAGCTCCAGCCGTTCCTCGACAGCAAGTCGATCAACGTCGTCGAACCGCCGAACCTGTCTGGCGCGAAGGCGACGCTCGCGGTGCCGAGCTATGAATACCAGGCCGGCCTGAAGACCTTCGAGGACATCGCGAAGCACCGTGCGGAACTCGACGGCAAGATCTACGGGATCGAGCCGGGCAGCAGCGCGAACGCGACGATCCAGAAGATGATCGACACGAACCAGTACGGGCTCGGCGGCTTCAAGCTCGTCGAATCGAGCGAGGCCGGGATGCTGGTGACGGTCGAGCGCGCGATCCGCGAGAAGAAGTGGGTTGTCTTCCTCGGCTGGGAACCGCATCCGATGAACATCCAGCTGAGCATGAACTACCTCTCCGGCGGCGATGCGTCGTTCGGGCCGAACTACGGCGAAGCGCGCGTGTACACGCTCACCGCGCCCGACTTCATTTCTCGCTGCCCGAACGCGGGCAAGCTCGTCACGAACCTGCGCTTCTCGACCCAGCTCGAGAATCAGCTGATGCAGTCGGTGATGAACAAGACGAAGCCGGCCGACGCCGCGAAGGCGTACCTGAAGAAGAACCCGCAGGTGCTCGATCCGTGGCTCGCGGGCGTCAAGACGTTCGACGGCAAGGACGGGCTGCCGGCTGTGAAGGCGTATCTCGGCCTGTGACGGCTTGCGCGCATCACCTGGCGCGCCCCGACGAAACACCCGCATTGCGACACAACCCGATTCAAGTGAGGCAACCAGCATGAACCATGAAGTCATCATCACCTGCGCCGTCACCGGCGCGGGCGATACGGTCGGCAAGCATCCGGCGATTCCGGTCACGCCGAAGGAGATCGCGGCCGCCGCGATCGAGGCCGCGAAGGCCGGGGCGACGGTGGCGCACTGCCACGTGCGCGATCCGCACACGGGGCGCGGCAGCCGCGACCCGAACCTGTACCGCGAAGTGGTCGACCGCATCCGCTCGGCCGACGTCGACGTGATCATCAACCTGACGGCCGGCATGGGCGGCGATCTCGAGATCGGCCCGGGCGAGGACCCGATGCGTTTCGGCAAGGGCACCGATCTCGTTGGCGGCCTCACGCGTCTCGCGCACGTCGAGGAACTGCTGCCCGAAATCTGCACGCTCGACTGCGGCACGCTGAATTTCGGCGACGGCGACTACATCTACGTATCCACGCCCGCGCAGTTGCGCGCCGGTGCGAAGCGCATCCAGGAACTCGGCGTGAAGCCGGAGCTGGAGATCTTCGACACGGGCCATCTGTGGTTCGCGAAGCAACTGTTGAAGGAAGGGCTGCTCGACGATCCGCCGCTGTTCCAGCTGTGCCTCGGCATTCCGTGGGGCGCACCGGCCGATACGGGCACGATGAAGGCGATGGTCGACAACCTGCCGCCGGGCGCGCACTGGGCCGGCTTCGGGATCGGCCGCATGCAGATGCCGATGGTCGCGCAGGCGATGCTGCTCGGCGGCCACGTGCGCGTCGGCCTCGAAGACAACATCTGGCTCGATCGCGGCGTGCATGCGACCAACGGCACGCTCGTCGAGCGCGCGAGAGAGATCATCGAACGGCTGGGCGCCCGTGTGCTGACGCCGGCCGAAGGCCGCCGCAAGCTCGGCTTGCCCGCACGCGGCGAGCGTCTGCTCGAACGCCGTGCGGTCGCCGAGTTCGCGTGAACGGTATCGCTGACTGACTGATTGATATGACGCGGCGGCATGCACAGGCGCGGCCGCCCACCGATTTCCCCTGATTTGAAGGATGCGTTGACATGGCTGTGAAGACCGACATCAAGACGTTCGCCGCCATCGGCACCGGCGTGATCGGCAGCGGATGGATTTCCCGCGCGCTCGCGCACGGTCTCGACGTGGTCGTCTGGGACCCCGCGCCGGGCGCGGAAGAGCGGCTGCGTGCGAACGTCGCGAACGCGTGGCCCGCACTCGAACGCGTCGGCCTCGCGCCGGGCGCCGATCCCGCGCGGCTGCGTTTCGTATCGACGATCGAGGAATGCGTCGCCGATGCGGATTTCATCCAGGAAAGCGCGCCCGAGCGCGAGGCGCTGAAGCTCGAACTGCACGAGCAGATCAGCCGCGCGGCGAAGCCCGATGCGATCATCGCGTCGTCGACGTCGGGCCTGCTGCCGACGGATTTCTACGCGCGGGCGACGCATCCGGAGCGCTGCGTGGTCGGCCATCCGTTCAATCCCGTCTACCTGCTGCCGCTCGTCGAAGTGCTCGGCGGCGCGCGCACGTCGCCGGAAGCGGTCGAAGGCGCGATGGAGATCTATCGCAAGCTCGGCATGCGGCCGCTGCACGTGCGCAAGGAAGTGCCGGGCTTCATCGCGGACCGCCTGCTCGAAGCGTTGTGGCGCGAGGCGCTGCACCTCGTCAACGAAGGCGTCGCGACGACCGGCGAGATCGACGACGCGATCCGCTTCGGCGCGGGCATCCGCTGGTCGTTCATGGGTACGTTCCTGACCTACACGCTCGCGGGCGGCGACGCGGGCATGCGACACTTCATGCAGCAGTTCGGCCCCGCGCTCGAACTGCCGTGGACGAAGCTGGTCGCGCCCACGCTGACCGATGCGCTGATCGACAGCGTCGTCGAAGGCACGACCGAACAGCAGGGCACGCGCAGCATCAAGGAACTCGAGCGCTATCGCGATGAGTGCATCACCGAGGTGCTGAAGTCGATCGCCGCGGTGAAGGCGCGGCACGGGATGCGATTCGAAGACTGAGGACGAGAGACGATGACCGGCGATACCCCGCTGACGATTTACCGCGACGTGGTGCGGCCCGAATGGGTCGACTACAACGGCCACCTGCGCGATGCGTTCTACCTGCTGATCTTCAGCTTCGCGACCGATGCGCTGCTGGATCGCATCGGCCTGGACGACACCGCGCGTCGCGAGCGGGGCCGCTCGGTCTACACGCTCGAAGCGCACGTGAACTACCTGCACGAGATCAAGGAGGGCACGCGGGTGCGCGTCGACGCGCGCGTGCTCGCGCATGACGCGAAGCGGCTGCACCTGTATCTCGAGCTGTTCGCTGACGGGCATGACGATGCGGTATCGGCGAGTGAGCAGATGCTGCTGCACGTCGATACGCGCGACGGCGCGAAGTCGGCGCCGTTCGACGACGACGTGGCCGCACGCGTGGCCGAGCTGCATGCATTGCAGCGCGATTGCGCGGCACCCGCGTATGCGGGCCGCGTGATCGGGCTGCCGCCGCGCCGATAGCCGGCGCGAACCTTCAACCGCGGAGCGCACACGATGCTCGAACCGGAAATCGCGACGTTCGTTGCAGCCGTCGACGCGTGGTATCCGGCCGACGCGGCGGCACGCTCGCCCGGCGAGCAGCGCCGCCTGTACGACCGCTTCGCGGCCGAATGGACGCCGGCCGCGCTGCCGGCCGGCATCGTGCAGCAGGACGCCGTCTGGCATGCACCCGACGGCCGCGCGATCGCGTTGCGGCGCTATACGTCTGCACACGGCACGCCGCGCGGCACGGTGCTGTTCTTTCATGGCGGCGGCTTCGTTGTCGGCTCGCTCGACAGTCACTCGCTGATCACCGCGCAACTGGCGGCCGATACGGGGCTCGACGTGATCGCGGTCGACTACCGGCTGGCGCCCGAGCATCGTGCGCCGGCCGCGCTTGAGGATTGCCTGGATGTCACGCGCGCCGCGCGCGACGCACGCTGGCCGTTCGGGCCGTGCGTGCATCCGCTGACGCTCGCGGGCGACAGCGCGGGCGGCATGCTCGCGGCGGCCGTGGCCACCGCGTTGCGCGATGCGGGCGAAGGCGGTGTCGACGGCATCGCGCTCGTCTATCCGATGCTCGGGTTCGAACCGCAATCGCCCGCGCGCGAAACGGAAGCGTACGCGCCGATGCTGACGCTCGACGACGTCCATCGCTATCGCGCGCTGTATTGGGAAGGCGGCTTGCTCGATGCGCTGGGAGACGGCAACCCACTGCTGCGCGCGTCGGTGCCGCTCGCGGCTTCGCGTTTCGACGGCCTGCCGCCCGTGCTTGCGATCGGCGCGGAACACGATCCGCTGCGCGACGATGCGCGCGTGTACGTCGAACGGATTCGCGCGGCCGGCGGTGCCGCGCACTACTGGATGGGAGAGGGGCTGGTGCACGGCTGCTGGCGCGCGCTCGGAACGAGTCCGCAGGCGGCACGGATGCACCGGACGGTCGGCGGGTTTCTGCTCGCACCACACGCGTAGCGGGCGTTTCCGGGAGGCAACGATGCAGGCAGTGCAACACCGTATCGAGGACTGGCGGACGTTTTCGGCCGAGGTGGCCATTGCGGCCGCGACGATTGGCGATGGCGCGGTGGACGTCGAATGGAGCGACACGCGACGATCGCCGTTTCATTTCGACTGGCTACGCGACAACTGCGCGTGTTCAGCCTGCGTGCATGCCGTCACGCGTGAACAGGTGTTCGAGATCGCCGATGCGCGCGAGGATCTCTCCGCGCTCACGGTGCACGTCGAAGCCGATGGCGCGCTGCATGTCGAGTGGAACGACGGACATCGCAGCGCGTGGTCGCCGGGCTGGCTGCGCGCGCATGCGTACGACGATGCGTCGCGCGCGGAGCGCCAGGCCGCGCACGGGCGGCACGTGTGGGCCGGCGACGACGCGACGGCCATCGGCGTGTTTGCGTGGCGCGACGTGATGGAGGACGACCACGCGTTGCTCGCGTGGCTCGCCGCGTTGCAGCGCACGGGGCTGACGCTCGTCGAAGGCGTGCCGGCCGAGCGCGGTCGTGTCGACGAGATCGCGCGCCGCATCGGCCTGATCCGCGAAAGCAATTTCGGCGTGCTGTTCGACGTCGAATCGAAGCCGCGCCCGGACAGCAATGCGTATACGTCGCTGAACCTGCCGCCGCATACCGATCTGCCGACCCGCGAGTTGCAGCCGGGCGTGCAGTTCCTGCATTGCCTCGCGAACGACGCGACCGGCGGCGACAGTGTGTTCCTCGACGGCTTCGCGCTGGCGGATGCGCTGCGGCGCGAGCATCCGGCCGATTTTGAACAACTCGCGTCGACACCGTTCGAGTTCTGGAACAAGAGTGCGAACAGCGACTATCGCTGCTCGGCGCCGGTGATCGGACTCGATGCACGCGGCAACGTCACCGAGGTGCGCGTCGCGAACTTCCTGCGCGGGCCGCTCGATGCGCCGGCCGGCTCGGTCGCGGCCGTCTATCGTGCGTACCGGCGGTTCCTCGCGCTGGCGCGCGAGCCGCGCTTTCGCGTGCAGCGCCGGCTGCGGGCGGGCGACATGTGGGCGTTCGACAACCGGCGCGTGCTGCATGCGCGCACCGAGTTCGATCCGTCTACCGGCCGCCGGCACCTGCAGGGCTGCTATGTCGATCGCGACGAACTGTTGTCGCGGTGGCGTGTGTTGTCGCGTTCGGCAGCTGCCGTGGCCGGATAGGCGGATCGGTTATTGCAAAGAGACAGTTGCTGAAACATAACAGCCGACCCGGTGGGTCGGCTTTTTCATTTTCGCCGACGCCAATGCCACGCGGGCGAATCGTCGATGCCATTCACCTTCGCACACGATCAACACGCAACACGCGTCAATCGGACGTGTCAGATTTTTATTGCTTCGTAGTATTTATGAAACGCCATCCGTTTCTCGAAATTGTTTCGAATATGGTTCATCGATCTGCAAAGTACCAGCAAAATAACGATGAACGGAAAGACCTACCGCTTGGTGTATTCCAGGCTCCGGGAGATGGTGGTGGCTGTAGGGGAAACGGCTACCACTGCGGGGAAATCGGCCGGTGGCGAGACGCATTCGCAACGGCGCGGCGTGTCGCGCGGCGCCGTCGTGACGACGATGGCCGCGATGTTCGGCGCGGCGCCAGCGATCATCCACGCGCAGATCGCACCAACGCCCGGCATACCGACGCACGTGATCCAGACGCCGAGCGGATTGCCGCAAGTCAACATCGCGAAGCCGTCTGGCGCAGGCGTGTCGGTGAATACGTACAACCAGTTCGATGTTCAGAAGAGCGGCGCGATCCTGAATAACTCGCCGACGATGGTCCAGACCCAGCAGGCGGGGATGATCAACGGCAACCCGAACTTCGGTTCCGGCCAGTCTGCTCGCATCATCGTCAACCAGGTCAACAGCACGTCCGCGAGCCAGATTCGAGGCTATGTGGAGGTCGCCGGCAACCGTGCGGAAGTCGTGTTGGCGAACCCGACCGGCATCGTGGTCGATGGCGGCGGTTTCATCAATACCAGTCGCGCCACGTTGACGACCGGCCAGCCGTACTACGGTGCAGATGGTTCGCTGGCAGGCTATCACGTCGACCGTGGACTGATCACGGTCCAGGGTGCGGGTCTGAATGCCTCGAACGTTGATCAGGTGGACCTGATCTCCCGTGCCGTGCAGGTCAATGCGGCGATTTATGCGAAGGACCTGAACGTAGTCGGCGGTGCCAATCAGGTTGATCGCAATACGCTCGCGGCCACGCTGACTCAAGGCGAAGGTGCAGCACCGAGCGTGGCGATCGACGTCAGTCAACTGGGCGGCATGTATGCCGACCGAATCCTGCTGGTCTCGAACGAACATGGCGTGGGCGTGGCCAACGCGGGGACGATTGCCGCGCAGTCGGGCGACCTGACGCTGCAATCGAATGGGCGTCTCGTGCTGGTCGGCAAGACGAACGCGGCCGGCAATCTCACGATTGCTGCTCAGGACGGCATCGAGAACAGCGGCACGACCTATGGTGAGCAGCACGTCTCGGTATCGACCGCGGGTACGCTGGCGAACAGCGGCGCGCTAGCGGCGCTCCAGAACCTGAACATCGCTGCTGGCAACATCGCATCGACGGGCTCGCTGGGCGCAGGCGTGAAGGCGGATGGCGCGGTTGGCGGTAGCGGAGACCTGACCGTCGCGGCAACCGGTCAGTTGACAGCGACGGGCCAGAACGTCGCGGGCGGTAACCTTGCGCTGACGGGCAGCGGTGTCGATCTGTCGGGCTCGAAGACAGCCGCGAACGCAGACGTTTTGCTGCGTGCACAGGCGGGCGACCTCAAACTGGTCAACGCGACGACCAGCGCGCAACGCGCGATCGACGTGCGTGCATCAGGCACGCTGCGCAACGATCGCGGCACGCTGTCGAGCCGGACCGGCACGACGATTCAGGTCGGCAGTCTGTCGAATCGGGGCGGACAGATCTCGGCAGTCGGGCCACTCGCAATCAACACATCGGCAGAAGTCGCGAACCAGGGCGGCACGCTCGTCACCGACGGCGCACTGACGCTGAACGCGGGCGAGATCGCGAACAACGCCGGCACGATGCAAAGCGGCGGCGTTTTGTCAGTGACGGGCACTTCGCTCGACAACACGGCGGGCCGGATCGTGTCGCTGAATGCGGACGGTATGTCGCTGTCGACGACTGGCCAACTGACAAACGCTGGCGGCACGACGGCGACCGGCGCGCAAGGTGGTGTGATTGGCGGTAACGGAGACCTGTCGGTGCACGCCGGCGCCGTCGTCAACCGAGGCAGCCTGACGGCACAGCACGCGCTGCAGGTCACGACTATCCGGCTCGACAACGGCGATGGTGCGATAACGGCGGACCGGCTGCACGTGACGGCCACGGATCTGCAGAATACGCGCGGCATGCTCACGCAGTATGGCGGTCAGGATACGGTGCTCAATGTTAGCGGCACGTTCGACAACGCGAATGGCACGATCCAGACCAACGGCGTGAATTTGACGCTGGCACCGTCGATGCTGAACAACGCGAGCGGCACAATGATCCACGCCGGCACGGGCGCGTTGATCCTGATGCCGGGCCTCGGTTCGGGGCTGCTGGCGAACGCGGGCGGTTCAATCGTGAGCCGCGGGACGGTCGCGTTGTCGGCGGGTGCCTTCGACAACATCGGTGGCACGCTCGCCGCGCTTGGTTCGGTCTCGGCCCGAATCGGCGGCGAACTGAACAACACGGGCGGCTCGCTTGTGGCCGGCGGCGACGTGACGCTCGATGCTGGTTCAGTGATCAACGCGCAAGGCGGCCAGTTGAGTGGCGCGAATGTACAGCTTCGGGCGGATAGCCTGAACAACGACGGCGGCCGGATTACCGGCGCCGACGGCGACATCGGCATCGTGATGACGGGCGCGGTGTCCAACGCGGGTGGCCAATTCGGTGCGACGCGCAATCTTTCGGTGAGCGCGAGCACGCTCTACGGCGGTGGTGCGTACAGCGCGGCGAATGACCTGACGCTGAATCTGCAGGGTGACTTTACGAACGCGCCGACCTATCGGTTCAACGTCGGCCGTAACCTGGCGTTCACGCTGCCAGGCACGTTCAGCAACGTCGGCGAACTGCTTGCCGTCGGCGATCTGACCATCGACGCCGGTACCGTGGTGAACAGAGGCGCGATCAACGCCGGCAACTGGCTGCGCACGAACTCGGACACGCTGACCAACACTGGGGCGATGGTGGGCGGCAGCGTGTCGCTGGCGGCCGCATTCTCGTTGACGAACGTTGGTCCGACCGCGTTGATCGGTGCGTCGGACGGCAACGGCATGCTCGAACTGCTCGCGCAGACCATCGAGAATCGCGACGACACGACGGCAACCGACACCCCGGCGCTGACCGCGATCTACGGCCTGGGCCGCGTGGTGCTGGCGGGGGGCAAGGACGCGGCTGGCCGATACACGAAGGCGGCACGCATCCTGAACCAGTCGGGGCTGATCCAGTCCGACGGCGACATGGCACTGCATGCGGATCTCGTGACGAACACCCGGCGCGAGATGCAGACGGCGTGGACCTCGCAAGTGGATGCCGCGCTGCTGGAAACCCTCGGCATCAGCCTGAGCGGGCGGGTCGGCGAAGTCAACGTGAAGGATCCGGCGAACATTGGCGGTGTGTATATCGAGCCGCCGCACGGCGGCAAGGACAATAGCGACTACCTGTACACGACCTACACGGGTACGCTGCTGGCAAACCTCGTCTCCAAGATCAGTCCGGCGGCGCAGATCGTGGCCGGCGGCAATCTGGATGCCTCGTCGGTCGACACCCTCCAGAATTACTGGAGCCGCGTGACGGCGGCCGGCGACATCGCCATGCCCGGCATGCTCGATCAGGATAGCTGGAAGGGACAGCTTGCGCCGCAGATCAAGGTCACATACACCGGCCAGTACTGGTACCGCACCTACAAAGGCAGGATCTGGAGCTATTCGTTCTGCGACGCGCCCGGCTGCAACGGGCCATCGGACGTGCGCGAGTATGCGCTGCCGAGCTACGAATCGAGCATTGTCGCGAACGGCACGCTGAGCGGTACGGGCGTGAGTGTCGACAACCCGGCCGGAAACGCGGGGATTCCGTCGATCGGCTTGCCGCCCGGCGTCGATGTCGGCGGCGGCATCGACCGGGTGATCGCCAGCGCGACTGCGGTCGATGTGCTGAAGAACCTGACCATTCCGCAGGGCGGCTTGTTCCACCCGCACCCGGCGTCAGATGCGAACTACCTGATCGAGTCGAATCCGGCATTCACGAGCACGCGGTCGTTCATGTCGAGCGACTACTACCTGCGGCAACTCGGGCTGAACCCGGACCAGACGGAAAAGCGCCTGGGAGACGGGTTCTACGAGCAATGGCTGGTGCGCAACCAACTCACGTCCCTGACGGGCAAGACTGTACTCGGACCGTACACGGACATCGAATCGATGTATCAGGCGCTGCTGTCGTCCGGGGCGGAACTGTCGAAATCGCTCAACCTGCCGCTGGGGATGGGGCTGTCGGCCGAGCAGGTCGCGCAGTTACAGGGCAACGTGGTGCTGATGGAGAAGCGCGTCGTCGACGGGCAGGCGGTGCTGGTGCCGGTCGTGTATCTGGCGCAGGCAAGCCAGCCGGACATGAGCGGTGGTCCGCTGATCGCGGCGGGGAACATCGACCTGAGGGACGTGCAGTCGTTTTCGAACGGCGGCACGATCCGAGCGACGGACAGCCTGTCGATCGATGGTCAAAGCATCGACAATCGCTTCGGCGCACTGCAAAGCGGCGGCCGGATGACACTCGCGACGACCGGTACGATCGACCTGACCTCGGCGAGCGTGAAGGCAGGCGGTCTGGCGCTGGCGGCCGGCGGCGATCTGATCCTCGATACCGCGACGCAGGCACGGCATCAGACGAACGCCGATGGCGCAACGCGGGTCTCGACGACGCTCGGACCACAGGCGAGCATCGATGTCGCGGGCAACGCGGCGATCGCGACGGGTGGCAACTTCCAGCAGAACGCTGGGAGGCTGAGTGTCGATGGCGATCTAGGGATGCGGGTTGGCGGCGACTGGACACTCGGCGCGCAGCAAGTCGGCGAGCGCAAGGTGGTCGAGCGGGCGAATGGCGTATCCGATACGGATATCAATCGGTCGGTGGGCAGCTCGGTCAAGGTTGGCGGCAAGTCAGCGATCGCGGTAGGTGGAGACGTGACCGCAAAGGGGGCGCAAATCGAGCTTGGTGGCGGCGGCGCAATCGTGGCCGGCGGCACCGTGACGCTGGGCGCGGCGAGCGCGACGTCGACCGTGAACAGCAGCAGCTCGGGCAACGAAGGGAACCGCAGCTACGCGGAAACCTACCACTCGTCGGATCAAGCGCTGACGGGCACGACGCTGACGGGTGGCGACAACGTGGCGATCGTCGCAGGCAAGGACCTGAACGTGATCGGCAGCGCGATCAGCCTGGACAAGGGCAATGCCTCGCTGGCCGCAGCCGGCGACGTGAACATCGGCGCGGCAACCGAGACGCACGAACTGAATGCGCATGAAACGCACAGCCGAAGCGGCGTGGTGAGCGGAACGAAGGTCGCGAGCGGGATCGACCAGACGATGACGCTGAACCAGGGCAGCCTGGTGTCGGCGGATGGCGTGACGATCGCAGCTGGCCGGGATCTGATCGTCCAGGGCAGCACGGTCGTCGGCACGAACGATGTTGCGCTCGGCGCGGTGCGCAACGTGACGATCACGGCGTCGCAGGATACCTTGACGTCGTCGAGCTACTACCAGAAGAAGGAAACGGGGCTGATGTCGGGCGGCGGGCTGTCGGTGTCGGTCGGCAGCAGTTCGCTCAAGACGACCAGCCAGACGAGCGACGTGTTGAACAACGCCAGCATGATCGGCTCATTGAACGGCAGCCTGAAAATCACAGCCGGGAACGATCTGCACGTGACGGGCAGTGACCTGATTGCGGCACAGAACATCAGCGGCACCGGTGCGAACGTGACGATCGACGCGGCACAGGACTTCGGCCATCGTGCGCAGACGCAGGAAATTTCGAAGAGCGGGCTGACGCTGGCGTTGAAGGCGCCGGTGATCGATGCGGTGTCGAACGCGGTCGGCCAGTCGCGTGCGGCGAGCCAGGGCCAGGATGGCCGCGCGGCGGCATTGCACGGGATGGCTGCGGCGAGTGCGGCGTGGGACGCGAACATGGCTGCCGGCGATCTGGTCAGGGCATTGGGAGCGGGCGAGACGCCGCAGTTCAAGGTGGAGGCCAGTATCGGCAGCAGTCACAGCAAGAGTGCCTTCAGCGAAGACAGGGTGACGAATCGCGGCTCGAGCGTGAACGCGGGCGGGACTGTGGCGTTTGCCGCGACCGGCAACGGGCAGCCGGGGAGCGGCAATGTGACGATCGCCGGTTCTGACGTGAACGCGAACGATGTGATCCTGGCCGCGAAGAACCAGGTCAATATCGTCAATACGACGGATACCGATGCGACGCGCAGCACGAACGAATCGAAGAGCGCGAGTGTGGGCGTGTCGGTGGGCACGGGCGGCTTTGGCGTGTCGGCGGCGATGTCGAAGGCCAATGGCGACGGCAACAGCGATCTGGCCACGCAGAACAACAGCCACGTGAATGCGGCGAACACGGTCACGATCATCTCGGGTGGCGATACGAACATCGTCGGCTCGAACGTGAGCGGGAATCAGGTGAATGCCGACGTGGGCGGGAACCTGAACATCGCAAGCGTGCAGGACACGTTGTCGAGCGCGGCGCATCAGTCGAGTTCGGGTGGCGGCTTCAGTGTCAGTCAGGGTGGCGCCAGTGCGAACTTTAGCCAGAGCAAGGGCAACGCGACGGGCAGCTATGTGGGCGTCGCCGAGCAGGCCGGGATTCAGGCGGGTGATGGCGGCTTCAATCTCAACGTCAAGGGCAATACCGACCTGAAGGGCGCGGTGATCGCGAGTGACGCGGATGCGTCGAAGAATTCGCTGACGACCGGATCGTTGTCTTTCTCGGAAGTTCAGAACCAGTCGAGCTACGACGCGAAGTCGAGCGGGTTCAGCGCGGGCGCGACCACGGGCGATGGCGGGATGAACTACAGCACGCACGGCAGCGGGTCGGGTAAGAACATGGGCGGCGCGTCACCCATGCTCGGTCAGCACGAGAGCGGCAGCGATAGCGCGACGACGAAAAGCGGTGTGAGCGCAGGGGCCGTCACGATTACGGATTCGGCGAACCAGAAGCAGGATGTGGCGAGCCTGAACCGCGATACGACCGATACGAATGGCACGGTAGCCAGGCTGCCGGACATGCAGAACCTGCTGAGCAAGCAGGCGGAGATGATGTCGGCGGCCAGTGCGGCAGGTGAGGCGGTATCGCGTCGGATCGGCGATTTTGCTGACCGGATGAAGAAGGAAGCTACGGAGAATGGCGATCAGGCAGGCGTCGACGCATGGAAGGAAGGCGGCGCGAACCGCGCGCTAATGCAAGGCGCGGGTGCAGCGCTGGTGACGGGGCTGGCGGGTGGGAATGCAGTCGGCGGTGCTGCGGGTGCAGCGATTGCGTCGATCGCAGCAGGCAAGCTGAACGACCTGAGTAGCGCGATTGCGGGGAGCGATCCGACCGGTAACGCCAAAATGAATCAGGCGCTGGGCAATATCGTGGCGAATGTGATCGCGACGGGGGCGGGTGGGGTTGTCGGCGGTGAGGCGGGGGCGTTCTCGGGGTACAACGTTGATCGGTTTAATCGACAGCTCCATCCGGACGAAAGGACGCTGGCGAAGCAGTTGGCCGGGAAGAGCAAGGGCACATATACCCCTGAGCAGATCGAGGAGCAGATGCGGCTTATGGGCGTGGTCTATGTGGCTGGGGGATCGGTGGCGCCGGGTGTGGCCGAGGAACTGAACGGGCGTACCTCGACAGATCCGGGCGTGAGTTGGATCGATACGGGCCTGACCAACGCAAATGGGAATCCGCTGGTTATCCAAGTGCTACCGCAGGCGAATCCGGCGTTGCAAGAGTTCATCATGGCGAATTACAACTCGGCCAGGCCGGGGCAGATACCAAGTGCATATGCGTATGTGCCAACACCGGTCCCGACGGATATTCGGGGGACGGTGGCCAATGTGGCGGGGGGTGTTTCGACGGCGGCGTGGCGGTTTGGGGCCATCACGGCGGCTGGGGCGTCCATCCCGTCGCCTTACGCGCCGGGGCTGTCCACGGCATCCTATCTGTCTGCTGTTGCGGGTATTACAGCCGATGCGATAGCGCAGATTGCAAAACCCGATGTGGGTCAATATGCCGTATCTGGCGTCACTGGTTTGATCGCTGGAAACTTATCCGATCGACTTCCGGGCCTTGCGCCAGCGATGAACGAGACTGCGAACACGTTCAACAATAGCAACGTGGGTAAGCAGGTGCAGAATTCCCTGAACAAATACTGGGCTGAATTCGTTAATTATTGGAGTGGTGGGCAATGAAAATCCGGTTCATTGAGGATGGGAATTTGGCGCGATGGGCGCGAACTTGCGTGCTAATTGTTGGTCTTCTAATTATGTTGGTCGCTTACAAATACGTACCGCCTGCACCATTTGGCGGCTTACTGCTGCTGTTTGGGTTAGGAGTCGCTGCTATTGGTGGGTATGCGAGTAGAGCACATTTGCTGCACATTAAGCCCTTTGACAACAGCTACAAGAAGGCGCGCGAGAGCTACAAGCAGAAGGACGACGAGGAAGATCAAACGAAGTAGAAAGTGACGAGCCCGGTGTGTGCTGGGTTCGTTACTTATACAGGTTTCGCACGTCGCTGGCGCCACGCATGTCGCTTGGCTTCGAACCGCTGCTCATCACGGCTGCGTTCCTGAAAAGGATGGCTTAAGAAGTGATCGAAAGGACGCTCGCGAAACAACTGGCTGAAAGGTGCGGCGGTAGGTGCACGTTAGAGTAGATCAAGGACAGATTCGGATTACGGGCGCTCCGATTTTGGAAGGTTGATAATCTGATGCGCTTGGTGCGTTGATTGAACGGATAGTGACTGATTCCGGAATCGGATTTCAATGAAAATCCAGTTTTTGCCTCACTCTGGCGCGGAGTTTGGAATGATGGAGTGCTGCGTAATGGTATTTAATCGTAGGTCGGAATTTAAGCGACCGAGGGTAAGCTCGTATCGTCAAAATAAATTGACTCGTTTTGCGTTTGGCGTGGTCGGGTTTGTCGTGAGTGGCGTGAGGTGTGTTTTCGTTTCCATTTCAATAATATTGCAAACGCTGATTGAGTGTGTCGGTGGTTCGACCGTCGCGCCTTTCAATAGAAAGAGTTGGCTTGTCTTGTTTGGGGCGATTGTGTTCACTGCGATACTGATATTTTTGGGTATCTATTTAAGAAATTGATCTCTCGGTCAAGGTGGATTTTGGGCACTGGAAGAATGGCTGGCTATGGCTGTCGAAGCAATGTCATGTTGCAAATATTATTTCAAAATTTCATTCGACTGAGGGTTAATTAAAACGCTCGGTATAAAAAGTATGTAAAAGAAATCCAAAATGAGGAACATTTTTCCACTTGTGGTGTTGCCACTCGCCTTTGCCTCGCATGCAGCGATTGCACAGCAGCAAAAACCGACAGCAACTGACGCGGAGGCGGCCGCACGCGCAAACGCGGAACAGATACAGCAGTTGCAACAGCAACGCGAGGCGCAACAACGCGAGGCCGCCGTCCATACACCGACGGTGCGCTCAGACATGCATGTCATTGAGGCTCACCCGGTGCTACCGGAGGAATTGCCTTGCTTCTGCATCGACCGTTACGTGCTCAAAGTTCCAGAAGCACTGCCTGACGCAGTGAAGTCCCAAGCCGCATCGGCACTCCCCCAGGACCATTTCGCGTTCGCACGCGATTGGCTCGATCACTACACCGGCGCCTGCATTGGAAAACAAGGCGTCGATACGCTCGTCAAAAGCCTGTCGCAAATCATCCTGTCGCGCGGCTACGTCACGACGCGTGTGCTGCTGACGGAACAGGATCTGTCATCCGGCACGCTGACGCTTGCACTGATCCCCGGCGTGATCCGTCACGTGCGTTTCGCCGACGACACACTGCGCGGCACGTGGAAAACCGCCTTCCCGACCCGCGACGGCGACCTCCTGAGCCTTCGTGATCTCGAACAGGGCCTCGAACAGATGAAACGCGTGTCGAGCCAGGACGTCTCGATGCAGATCGTTCCTGCCGACACGCCCGGCGAAAGCGATGTCGTGCTCGACGTGAAGCGCGGCAAGCCGTGGGCGGTGGTCGCGTCGGTCGACAACTCGGGCACGCGCGCGACCGGCAGGCTGCAGGGCAACCTGTCGCTCGGCATCGACAACCCGCTGGGGCTCAACGACATCTTCAACATCGGCGTGAGCCAGGATCTCGAACTCGGCGACAAGGGCCTCGGCTCGCACGGCTGGAACGGCTTCTATTCGATTCCGTGGGGCTTCTGGACGGCGACGCTCTCCGCCTACACGAACACCTACTATCAACAGATCGCAGGCGTGAACCAGACGTTCGTCGCAAGCGGCAACTCGAAGACGGTCGACGTAAAGCTGCACCGCGTACTCGCACGCAGCCAGAACGACGTACTCGGTACGCAAATCCGCCTGTCGCGTCGTTTTGGTCGAAGCTTCATCGAAGACACCGAGATCCCGCAGCAGCGCCGCAACAACACGTTCGTCGAAATCGGCCTGACCGATCGCCACTACTTCGGCGGCGCTCAGTTCGACGGCACGCTCGCCTACCGCCAGGGCCTCGGCGCGTTCGGCGCACAGGGCGACATTCTCGCGCTGGACGGCGGCCCGACGTATCGCTACAAGATGGCTGTCCTTGACGCGAACCTGTCGGTGCCGTTCGCGATTGCGCGGCGGCCGTTCCGCTACGTGACGACCGTTCACGGTCAACATACCGGCAACACGCTGTACTACATCGATAACCTGTCGATCGGTAGCCGCTACACGGTGCGCGGCTTCGATGGCGAGACGATGCTGTCCGCCGCCCGCGGCTTCTACTGGCGTAACGAGTTGCAGGCGCCGATCAGGCAGACCGGGCACGCGGTCTATGCAGGTCTCGACTACGGTCGCGTGTGGGGCCCGCAACCCGTTGCGCTGGTCGGGACGCAGTTGGCGGGCGCGGCAATCGGGATCAAGGGTAGTGTCGGCACACGCTTCGGCATGTACGCCTACGACCTGTTTGTCGGCGCGCCGGTCTATAAGCCGTCGGGATTCGACACGGTGCGCTTGACGCTTGGTTTCCAACTGAACGCGCAGTATTGATCGTTCAACCGACGAGCGATTTTGGTGCGCATGCGAAAAAGCGCCCGGACGCCAGGCGCCCGGGCGAAGCCACCCGTTGCCGGGCGGCGGAGGTATGCGTTTCATAAAATAGGACGAGCCCCGCAAGGGGGCTCGTTCGGACTTTCCTGCTTCATCGCGCGACGCGCGGCGCCCGCCGAGGGCGCATCGGCTTACTGGCCGAAGAAGATCGAGTCGCGTGCGTTCGACGATGCAGCCGGGGCGCCCGAGTGGACGGCCGGAGCCGGTTGCGCGCCGTAGCCGCTGGTGTCGGCACCATGAACACGCGCTTCGGCGCTCTGGATGTCGTTCGGGTAGTACGGGCTCGACACGCCCGGCTTGTAGCCGGCTTGTTCGAGCTGAACCAGTTCGTTGCGCACTTGAGCGCGGGTCACGGTGCTTTGAGCGAATGCGCCAAACGAAGCGGACAGGGCGGCAGCGGCAACGACTGCGGAAACGAGCGATTTCATGATGACCTCCGGTGTTTTATTGAGTTCGCTCTCGACACCATGTCTTAAGCGATTGATCAAATCTTAGTCATCGGAGGGTTGAGGGTAAACGCTGATTTTGACGATAAATTGTTTCCTGGGTGGTAACAGTGGCGCGTCTAATCAGGCTTTCAACCGGCTTTCTTTTCGGTTGGCGCAACAAGTATGAAGAATATTGCGGAGGGCGAAGCGCGGCTCAGCGCACCTCGGCCGCCGTGTCGAACGGCCGGCCCGGCG
>NZ_JAAGPO010000342.1:0-5669 GCF_017104825.1 Burkholderia sp. Ac-20345
CGGCGGCTCGCGCAGGCGCTGGTCGACACCGGCTCGCTGGCGCTGCCCGATGCGCGCGCGCTGCACCCGAAGGCGGCGGCCACGCTCGACGACTGGGCGGCACGCGGCTGGGTCGACGTCGAGGAGATCGGCTGGGCCGATGCGCCTGTGCCCAAAGCTGTGGATAACCTGTTGGCAGCCGGTGGACGAACTGTGCCGCCGGCACTCACGGACCAGCAGGCCGAGGCGCTCGACGCGATCCGCGCCGCGCAGGGCTTCGCACCGTTCCTGCTGCACGGCGTGACGGGCAGCGGCAAGACCGAGGTCTATCTGCATGCGCTCGCGTCGCTGCTCGATGCGCGGCCGGACGCGCAGGCGCTCGTACTCGTCCCCGAAATCAACCTGACGCCGCAGTTCGAGGCCGCGTTTCGCGCGCGCTTCGCGGGGGTGCTCGCCGACGACGCGATCGTCACGCTGCACAGCGGGCTCGCCGAGGGCGAGCGGGCGCGCAACTGGCTTGCCGCCCATACGGGCCGCGCGCGGATCGTGCTCGGCACGCGCCTCGCGGTGCTCGCGTCGATGCCGACGCTCGCGCTGGTCGTCGTCGACGAGGAGCACGAGCCTGCGTACAAGCAGCAGGAAGGGCTGCGCTATTCGGCACGCGATCTCGCCGTGTGGCGCGCGAAGCAGCTCGGCATCACGGTCGTGCTCGGCTCGGCGACGCCGTCGCTCGAAAGCTGGTGGCAGGCCGAGCAGGGCCGCTACACGCGGCTCACGCTGTCGCGCCGCGCGGTGGCCGACGCGACGCTGCCGACCGTGCGGCTGATCGACCTCGAAGAGGAACGGCGGCGCGGGCGCGCGTCGATGGGCGGGCTGTCGGGGCCGCTCGTCTCGGCGCTGAAGGCGCGGCTCGAGCGCGGCGAACAGAGCCTCGTGTTCCTGAACCGGCGCGGTTACGCGCCGCAGCTCGCGTGCGATGCATGCGGCTGGGTCGCCGGCTGCCCGCGCTGTAGCGCATACGTCGTGCTGCACAAGCCCGAGCACGCGCTGCGCTGCCATCACTGCGGCTGGGAGGCGCGCATTCCACGATCGTGCCCCGAGTGCGGGAACGTCGACATCGCGCCGCTCGGGCGCGGCACGCAACGGATCGAGGAGGCGCTCGCCGAGGCGGTGCCGGGCGCGCGCGTGCTGCGGATCGACGCGGACAGCACGCGCCGCAAGGGCAGCGCGCAGGCGCTCTTTTCCGATGTGCACGCGGGCGAGATCGATATCCTCGTCGGCACGCAGATGATCGCGAAGGGGCACGACTTCCAGCGCGTGTCGCTCGTCGGTGTGCTCAATGCGGACACCGCGCTGTTCTCGCACGACTTCCGCGCGAGCGAACGGCTGTTTGCGCAGCTGATGCAGGTGAGCGGCCGCGCGGGGCGCGCGGGGCTGCCGGGCGAGGTGCTCGTGCAGACGCGTTACCCGCGTCACGCGCTGTACCACGCGCTCGGGCGGCAGGATTACGTCGGCTTTGCGAATTCGACGCTCGGCGAGCGCCGCGACGCGCACCTGCCGCCGTTCGTCTACCAGGCGCTGCTGCGCGCCGAAGGGCGCACGCTCGACGCGGCGCTCGCGTTCCTGCTGCAAGCCGCGGCCGCGTTGCCGGGGCTGCCGGGCGCCGATCGCGTGACCGTGTACGACGCGGTGCCGATGACGATCGTCAAGGTCGCGAACGTCCATCGCGCGCAGCTGCTGCTCGAAAGCGCGTCGCGGGCGGCGCTGCAGCATGCGCTGCGCGCATGGCAGCCGGAGCTGCGCGCGCTGAAGGGCGTGTTGCGGTGGGGCGTCGAGGTGGATCCGCTGGATATCTGAGCCGAGCGGCGCGCCATCCGGCCGTCGCGCGGCGTGCGGCTGTGTTGCACCCCGGGCCACCGGGCCGGGTACCCCCGAACCGCCTCCTGCCGCTCGGCCGCGCCCGGGCGCCGCGCCTCCCGTCACACCCAGTGCAACCCGTTTTCGTCCGCCGCCACGCGCGCGGAAGGTTGCGCACGCATGTCAAATCGGCCCGCTCAGGGAAAACACCGATCCTCCGACCACGGGCAACTCCTAGGTTGCAACCGCATAAGTGGCTGATTATATTGAGTAACTTATGGGTGCAACCTATCTCGCAATTTGGTTGCACCTTTTTATTGCGTGCCGTAGGATTTCGCGCATCCTCTCACACCATATTGCCGGGCTCGCACCGGCGCACGAACCCACCATGGCAAGCACGACTCTCGGCGTCAAAGTCGACGACCTTCTCCGCTCGCGCCTCAAGGACGCCGCCGCGCGTCTCGAGCGCACCCCCCACTGGTTGATCAAGCAGGCGATCTTCGCGTATCTCGAGCGGATCGAGCACGGCCAGTTGCCGCCCGAGCTGTCGGGCCACAGCGGCGTCACGGAGCTTGCCGACGGCCAGGCCGCGGACGGCGACGACGACAACTCGCCGCACCCGTTCCTCGAGTTCGCGCAGAACGTGCAGCCGCAATCGGTGCTGCGCGCGGCGATCACGGCCGCGTACCGCCGCCCCGAGCCGGAGTGCGTGCCGTTCCTGCTCGGCCAGGCGCGCCTGCCCGCGAACCTGCAGGCGGACGTGCAGGCGCTCGCGACGAAGCTCGTCGAGGCGCTGCGCGAGAAGAGCTCGGGCGGCGGCGTCGAAGGGCTGATCCACGAGTTCTCGCTGTCGAGCCAGGAAGGCGTCGCGCTGATGTGCCTCGCCGAAGCGCTGCTGCGCATTCCCGATCGCGCGACGCGCGATGCGCTGATCCGCGACAAGATCAGCAAGGGCGACTGGCGCTCGCACGTCGGCCACGCGCCGTCGCTGTTCGTGAACGCGGCGACCTGGGGGCTGATGATCACCGGCAAGCTGGTGACGACCAACAGCGAAGCGGGGCTGTCGTCGGCGCTGACGCGCCTGATCGGCCGCGGCGGCGAGCCGCTGATCCGCAAGGGCGTCGACATGGCGATGCGCCTGATGGGCGAGCAGTTCGTCACCGGCGAGACGATTTCCGAAGCGCTCGCAAACAGCCGCAAGTACGAAGCGCGCGGCTTCCGCTACTCGTACGACATGCTCGGCGAAGCGGCGACGACCGAAGAGGACGCGCAGCGCTACTACGCGTCGTATGAACAGGCGATCCACGCGATCGGCAAGGCGGCCGGCGGCCGCGGTATCTACGAAGGCCCGGGCATCTCGATCAAGCTGTCGGCGCTGCACGCGCGCTACTCGCGCTCGCAGCAGGACCGCACGATGAGCGAGCTGCTGCCGCGCGTGCGCGCGCTCGCGCTGCTCGCACGCCGCTACGACATCGGCCTGAACATCGACGCGGAAGAAGCCGACCGCCTCGAACTGTCGCTCGACCTGCTCGAGGCGCTGTGCTTCGATCCGGATCTCGCGGGCTGGAACGGCATCGGCTTCGTCGTGCAGGGCTACCAGAAGCGCTGCCCGTTCGTGATCGACTACCTGATCGATCTCGCGCGCCGCAGCCGTCACCGCCTGATGATCCGCCTCGTGAAGGGCGCTTACTGGGATACCGAGATCAAGCGTGCGCAGGTCGACGGCCTCGAAGGCTATCCGGTCTATACGCGCAAGATCTACACCGACGTGTCGTACCTCGCGTGCGCGAAGAAGCTGCTCGCGGCGCCGGACGCCGTCTACCCGCAGTTCGCGACGCACAACGCGCACACGCTGGCCGCGATCTACCAGCTCGCGGGCCAGAACTACTACCCGGGCCAGTACGAATTCCAGTGCCTGCACGGGATGGGCGAGCCGCTGTACGAGGAAGTCACGGGCCGCGACAAGCTGAACCGTCCGTGCCGCGTGTACGCACCGGTCGGCACGCACGAGACGCTGCTCGCGTACCTGGTGCGCCGCCTGCTCGAGAACGGCGCGAACACGTCGTTCGTGAACCGCATCGCGGATAAAACCGTGGCGGTGAAGGAGCTGGTCGCCGATCCGGTCGACGAAGCATCGAAGGTCGTGCCGCTGGGCGCGCCGCACGCGAAGATCCCGCTGCCGCGCAACCTGTACGGCGACGAGCGTCCCAACTCGATGGGCCTCGACCTGTCGAACGAACACCGTCTCGCGTCGCTGTCGTCCGCACTGCTCGCGAGCGCGCATTTCCCGTGGCGCGCGGCGCCGATGCTCGCCGACGACACGCTCGCCGACGCGCCGGCCCGCGACGTGCGCAACCCGGCCGACCAGCGCGACCTGGTCGGCACGGTCAGCGAAGCGACGGCCGAACACGTGAGCGCGGCGCCCGCGCACGCGGTGGCCGCCGCGCCGATCTGGCAGGCGACGCCGGTCGATGCACGTGCCGATTGCCTGGTGCGCGCGGCCGACCTGCTCGAAGCGCAGATGCACACGCTGATGGGCCTGATCGTGCGCGAAGCCGGCAAATCGCTGCCGAACGCGATCGCCGAGATCCGCGAAGCGGTCGACTTCCTGCGCTACTACGCAGCGCAGATCCGCGACGAATTCTCGAACGACACGCACCGCCCGCTCGGTCCCGTGGTCTGTATCAGCCCGTGGAACTTCCCGCTCGCGATCTTCATGGGCCAGGTGGCCGCGGCACTCGCCGCCGGCAACACGGTGCTCGCGAAGCCGGCCGAACAGACGCCGCTGATCGCCGCCCAGGCCGTGCGCCTGCTGCGCGAGGCCGGCGTGCCGGCCGGCGCGGTACAGCTGCTGCCGGGCACCGGCGAGACCGTCGGTGCGGCGCTGGTGGCCGATGCGCGTACCCGCGCGGTGATGTTCACCGGCTCGACCGAAGTCGCGCGCCTGATCAACAAGACGCTGTCCTCGCGCCTCGACCCGGACGGCAAGCCGATCCCGCTGATCGCGGAAACCGGTGGCCAGAACGCGATGATCGTCGATTCGTCGGCGCTCGCGGAGCAGGTCGTCGCGGACGTGATGCAGTCGTCGTTCGACTCGGCCGGTCAACGGTGTTCGGCGCTGCGCGTTCTGTGTCTGCAGGACGACGTTGCGGACCGCACGTTGACGATGCTCAAGGGCGCGATGCACGAACTGGCGCTCGGCAACCCCGACCGTCTGTCGACGGACGTCGGCCCGGTGATCGACGGTGAAGCGAAGCAGACGATCGACACGCACGTCGAGGCGATGAAGGACAAGGGGCACGGCGTTACGCAGCTGCCGGCGCCCGAGGCCTGCGCGCACGGCACGTTCGTGCCGCCGACGCTGATCGAGATCGGCAGCATCGACGAGCTGAAGCGCGAAGTGTTCGGCCCCGTGCTGCACGTGGTGCGCTACCGCCGCAGCCAGCTCGACAAGCTGCTGGAGCAGATCCGCGCGACCGGCTACGGCCTGACGCTCGGCATCCACACGCGGATCGACGAGACGATCGCGCACGTGATCTCGAATGCGCACGTCGGCAACATCTACGTGAACCGCAACGTGATCGGCGCGGTGGTCGGCGTGCAGCCGTTCGGCGGCGAAGGGCTGTCGGGCACGGGCCCGAAGGCGGGCGGCGCGCTGTACCTGCAGCGCCTGCTCGCGACGCGTCCGTCGGGCCTGCCGCGTTCGCTCGCGCAGGCGCTGATCGCGGACGGCGCGGTGGAGGGCGACGCGCGCGGCAACCCGGCGGCGGCGCTCACGACGCTGCGCGACTGGCTGATCGAGCAGCGCGAGCCGGCGCTGGCCGCGCGTTGCG
>NZ_JAAGPO010000343.1:0-5738 GCF_017104825.1 Burkholderia sp. Ac-20345
CCGCGCGCACCGCGCTGGGCTCGACGCGCAGCAGCGTGCCGAGCACGAACAGGAACACCGTGACGGGCATCAGCGGCCGCGCGAGATCCGCGAGCGGCGGCACCAGCAGACCAAGGCCGACGCCGCACGCGAGCACGGTCGGGCCACGCCGCACCAGCGCGGCGATCAGCGTGCGCACGGGCGAGCCTCGGGACGACGGCGGACAGTCGTACGACCAGGGCAGGCGGAGAATGGCATGCGGATTCCTCGGAAGCGGGCCGTCGGGCACCGGGTATGCGCAAGGCTAATCCGGATTTTTGGCGAAGTAAAATGATATAAACACAATCGGTAACAAGAGAAAGTGATATGAACATCCCTCTGCTCGAAACCTTCCGGGCCGTCGTGCAGGAAGGCAGCGCGCTGCGCGCGGCCGAACGGCTCGGTTGCACGCAGTCGAACGTCACCGCGCGGCTGCGTCAGCTCGAAGAGTCGCTCGACGCGCCGCTGTTCGACCGCCACGGCAAGCGGCTGGTGCTGAACGGCGCCGGGCGCCGGCTGATCCCGTATTGCGACCGCATCCTGCGCCTCGTCGACGAAGCGACGCAGGTGGTACGCGAGACGCCGGTCGCGCGCAGCTTCCGGCTCGGCTCGATGGAAAGCACGGCGGCCACGCGGCTGCCGGCGCTCGCCGCCGCGTTGAAGGAGCGCGATCCGGCGCTCGGCCTCGCGGTGCAGATCGGCAGCGAGCCGGATCTGGCCGATGCGTTGCTGCGCGGCCGGATCGACGCCGCACTCACCGCGCGCGCGGTCGTCCGGCCCGGGTTGCGCTACGCGCCGGCGTTCGCCGAAGAGATGGTGCTGGTGAGCGCGGCCACGGTCACGCGGCGGCAGGTGCTGGCCGACAATACGGTGCGGCTGCTCGCGTTTCACGACGGCTGCCCGTATCGGGCGGTCGCGGAGCACTGGCTGAAGGCGCGCGGCATCGCGATCGAGTCGGTGGCGTCGTTCGGCACGTTCGGCGCGATCCTCGGCTGCGTGGCGGCCGGCATGGGCGTCGCGATCCTGCCGAAACGGATCACGACCGAGCACGTGGCGCGCAAGGAACTGCGGGCGCACGCGTTCGATGATCTCGACAGCGTGACGACCTATCTCGTTACGTCCGAAGAAGCGCCTGAGTTGCCCGAGCTCGATACGGTGCGCGCGGTGCTGGGGCGGCAGGCGGGGGCGCTGCTCGCGCGCTAGCCGGGGAGCGAGCAGCGGGCCGCGTCCGCGAGATGAGTTGTGAAGCGCCAAGAAGTGGCTTCCGGATGCAGGAAGCCTGGCCATCGATGCAACGCCGCCGATGGCGCGATGAGCGCGATGCGAGCTGGAGTGATGGCGCCAGCTCGCCATGGCTCCGATGCGATGGGCCGAGCCCTGGCATGCCGATGCTTTGCCGACGGTGTGCGACACCAGCACGCGAAGATACTGCCAACGTCACATTCGTGCTCGACCGTTCGCCGGAAAGCCGCCCTGTGATTTCAGCGAACTCGTCAGAGCCACGCCGCACGATGTGCACAACATCACATCGGCATCTCGATCAACATCATCCTCTCAAAAATGAGAGGGTGGTTGTCAGTTTTGTCGATTCCACAATCAGATCTGAACGGGCATAGTGATGACACTCCCGAGTCGGCGACGAGCCGGATGCACGCGGTCGTAGCGTTCCAGGCAGTGACTGCGGTCAGCCAGTACGGCCTTGGTCGAGCGCTCGAAAGTCAGGTGATCGACCGGAGGATCCGGATCGCTACGACGGCTTCGTCCTCGCTCCTCCGCCAGAACCGGCGATTTGAGCGAACGATCAAGACGGCGCGTGGATTCTACCGCACCGGTCATGTTGCATCCGATCTGCGCATTCGCACGTTCGGGTTGGCCCACTTCCTTACGAAGGACGCGTCTTGAAAGCCTATGTCATTGAACGGATCGGCGGGCCGGAAGTCCTGCAGCTTCGTGACATTCCGTCCATTTCGCCGAACGCGGATGAGGTGCGCATCCGGGTCCGCGCGTTTGGCCTGAACCGCGTCGAGACTTATCTGCGCGCGGGCAAGATGGGGCCGGTCGATGGCATGCGGGTACCGGGCGTCGAGGCAGTGGGTGAAATCATCGAGGATCCGTCCGGTACGTTCAGGGTCGGACAGCGCGTTGCAACCGTGATGGGCGGCCTGCAGTTTGCTCGCCGCGGCAGCTATGCCGAAGAAGTGACCGTGTTGCGTACGAACGTGATCGACCTCGGCAACACTGAAATGGCATGGGAAGAACTCGCGGCGCTGCCGCTGGCCTATCTGACGATCTGGGGCGCGCTGAGTCGCAGCCTGGAGATCGAGATGGGGCAGACACTCCTCGTGCGCGGCGCGACGTCGACAATCGGGCTGGCAGCCGTCACCTACGCGAAGGCGAGTGGGCTTCACGTGATTGCGACGACACGCGCGGCGGCTCACGCGAAGCAGCTTCACATCGCTGGCGCGGACGACGTGATCATCGATGGCGGAAACGTCTCGGACGAAATCCTTCACCTTCAACCGAAGGGGATCGATGCGGCGCTCGAGGTGGTCGGCGCGTCAACGCTGCGCGATACCGCACGGACGTTGAGACCCTTCGGCGCAGTCACCGTGATCGGGATGCTGGGCGGCCCGCCGGTGCTTGAACAATTCAATTTGATGGCGGATCTTCCGCCGGCTGTGCGGCTTGCCTTCTTTCCGGCGCAGTTGCTCGGCTCGGGGGCGCTTCCGCTGGCAGATTCGCCGCTTCGTGCGATCGTCAACGATGTTGCCGCCGATCATCTGCCGTCGCATCTGCAACATGCGTTCGCATTCGATGAGGTGCGCGAAGCACACGAGTGGATCGAGGGTAACCGTGCACATGGAAAGCTGGTGGTGCGAGTCTGAATGTGTCTGAGTCGGGTGTCGCCGCTCACTTGAAGCGTTGGAACCACAAACGACGCCCCCGCATCTGTCCACGGGTTCAATTTCATACCCAGCGATACGGCGAACAAGTTCAAGGCACCGCTGAGTGAATGCCTGATTGTTGCCTTGTGACGAATCCGGAATGACAAGTGAATCGGAGTTGGCAGTCATTCGGCCTTCAATGGCGATCAGTCACCGGCTGAAAGGCTGACGGATCACGCAAGTCGGAATGTGTGTAAGCGCTATCATCAGGGGAATTCAGTTCGGTCTATTGCGCTTTTTGAGGCGCCATCTGACTCCCGTGGAGTCGAGCCGGCACGTTGTCAGTCTGCTGAAGACATGGTCCAGATTACCGGTTCCGTTCGTAAATCCAGGATGGCTCGCGTGATGACTTGAGAGCTGATGACGGTCCGGTCGGTGGCCAAATTGTCTGGCGTCAAAGGGTGCACACGACCTCATTCAATCGCATCGACGCGCATAAGAGGTGTCTTTCGCTTCCCGCTGGCATTGAACGAACTCGAATGTTCTCCCATCTCTCTGGCGAATTTGTTTGGTGGAGAAATTGACTGGAAGTACATTGATTGAAAATTTTAAAAAATGGATGGTGGCATGTAGGGGTGGCGTTGTTACAAAAAGTGACATTTGTTCAGAAATGCGTTGAATTTATTTGCATAGCATGGAAGTTAATGTTTATGCGACTAATGAAGCTGAATAGATAATGGAATCGTATAGGGCATATCTTCACCGGAAGATGCAACTCGAGCGCGACCTCGATCGAGAGCGTATCAGGATTCTGCAAGTGGTAATCAAGGAGGTCAAGGAGTGTGTCGCGCTTTTCGGAATTACGGAAGCCGATATCTTCGGGAAAGATGCCGATCAGAAGCGGCGTCGAAAGGCCAAATATTGCGATCCGGTAACAGGCAAGACCTGGTCCGGAGTGGGTAAGGAACCACTGTGGATCAAGGGGCGAAGCAGAAAGGATTTTGAAATAACTTAAACGTCGTTGCCGGGGTTTGATCTTGTCGGGCGGTAGCCGACGGCGGTGTCAATTTGCTTTTTTTTATCTTCGAGAGAAGGAAGGCTGACATCGATGCCGGAAAGTTGAAACGCCTGCTGGAATGTTCGATCGATATCAAATCGGAAAGTAGAGACCTATTTTTCCCGCGTGATGATCTGTGCGTATGCATCACTAGCGGATTCGTGGGTGAAAATTTGCAGTGGCGCTGGCGACAGCTGAAATAATTTTGTCGCGAATTTTTTCGAATGTCTATGTGAAATGAAGATTCTTGTGCTTGATGACGATGTGGTTTATTTGGAATATATCAATTTGGTATTGCGGGGCGCTGGTCACGAAGTTTTGATCGCCGAGGATGGCACGCGTGCCATACGTATCCTGGAAAAAGCAAGCGTTGATCTCGTTATCCTGGACTGGATTGTTCCGATGGTGTCCGGACTTGATGTGCTGAGGTGGATTCGCCACAACCTGGGTCCTTTCGTTCCGATCATTTTTATAACCAATCGTCAGTTTGATCAACATATTGCAGAGGCATTGAATTCCGGTGCGGACGATTATGTTGTGAAGCCTGTCGGCCGCAACGAGTTGATCGCGAGAGTGGCGGCATTGACGAGGCGTGGTATGCGCCTCCGGGAATTTCCGGATGTTGTCAGGGTGGGGGATTATATTGTCGATAAAAAGGCGAGGAGTGTGTCGTTGCGAGGAAATAAATTCGCGATAACGAGAAAGGAGTTTGATATTGCAGTCGAATTTTTTGATAATGTTGGGACGATAATATCGCGCGATCATCTGGTCAATATTATTTGGGGGAAACCGGAGAGTGTGATGTCTCGATCGCTGGATACTCATGTCTATCGGCTGAGGAATAAACTGTCTCTCTCTTCTGAAAATGGATTGTTGTTGAAGTCTGTATACATGATCGGGTATCGTCTGGAATTGGTATGAAATTGATCGTTTTTCGGTCTGGTGGCTGGGATTGAATTTATCGATCGTTCCGGATGCTCAGCATTGCAGGTGACGAAAATCCGGCTCTGCAGTCTTGATTATTCAATATGGTTCTGTGGGCGATTGTTCCATGCTGAACGCGGGTGTTGCTGCGTGCCAAGCGCTGCATGAGTGTCAGTGAGGCTTCCAGGGATTTTGTTTTAAGAATGTGCGCGAGGAATGCGGTGAGCGATTCATCGATTTTCCGGGATGGTTTGTTTCCAGAAAGGCAACGTTTCCCGCACATGTGATGCGATTTCAGCCACCCTCTGGCGTACAAAAAATCAAATTCGCTGCAAATCGATTCCGGGTAGGTTTCCGCTTCCCATATTGACGCTCCATTCGCTTAATCGACGCGTCCCGAACAAGAGCGAATCTTGATACCGGGAAACGTTGACGGTTCCCATCAAGGCAACCAGTCGCATGAGGCGTACGGTCGGCACACCGGTAATATGAGCTCGATCCGATGTCAGGCTTGCCTCGAGGTTTGCCAGGGCGTAATGCCATGCGCGGGGTTGAGCGTTTGTCATGCCGGGCTCCGGAAAGGGCGGCGCGTCACGCGTCGCGATAGAGGGTGGCGATCGCGTCCGTATAAGCGGCGACGTTCTCGGGGTTGTAGATGCTGACGGAGCTGAGCACGTGCTTCGACTGCTCGCGGTACGCCTCCAGGTTCGCATCGTGCTCGGCGAACGCCTGCAGCAGTGCGCGGCCGCCGGCCTGGCAGTCGAAGTCCGGATAGAAATACCCGGCCTTGCCGAGGAACGGCGAGTTGTGGATCAGCGGGTAGTCGCCGTACAGCAGCTCGTAGTACAGGTAGT
>NZ_JAAGPO010000344.1:0-5550 GCF_017104825.1 Burkholderia sp. Ac-20345
TGGAAGAGCGCCAGGCGATTCTTGCCATCCTCGTCCTGGAGCAGCACCTGCGGGCGCGGAAGGATGGGGCCGTGACCGAATACGAGATGGATGCTGCCGTCGGGGCTCGTGACCGCGTTCGGACGCAAGCTCGTCGAGGACGCACGGCGCACGCATGCGGCGGCCGATCGTCTCCGCGACGCGCAGGCGCGTGCGTACCACTTCATGTCGGCGATGGCGGGCGACCTGCCCGGTTTCGAGGAGGCCGCCCGCGCGCTGTATGCAAACGACCAGGCGCGGTTCGCCGAGCTGATCGCCGGCTGGCCGGACGACGTGCGCGACCATGCGCTCGCGCTGGCGCGCGGCGAGCTGCCGCCGTCCACCGAAGACTGCTGAAAGGAGCATCGGACGCAATGACCGCATTCGATCTGAACCGCGGCGCGATCGCGCCGGTCGCCGACGAGGTCGATCTCGTCGACCTGCGCGTGACCGGCGCCATCCCGTACGAACTCGCCGGCACGTTGCTGCGCAACGGCCCGAATCCGCCGGGCGGCCGCTTCGAAGGGAGCGGCGTGCTGTCGTGGTGGCCGGAAGCCGCGATGCTGCACGCGATCGCGTTCGAAGGCGGCCGCGCGACCGGCTACCGGAACCGCTGGGCGCGCACGCAGCGCTGGGCCGCCGTGCATGCGCCCGGAGCGGCGCCGCAGTTGCCCGACACCAATCCGAACGTGAGCGTGCTGCAGCATGCGGGCGAGTTGCTCGCGCTGTCGGAGGGCGGCGCGCCGTTCGCAATCACGGCCGCGCTCGATTCGCTCGGCGCGCCCGCGCGGCATGCAGGCCTCGGCGGCGGGATGACCGCCCATCCGAAGGTCGATCCGGTGACCGGCGAGCTGATCGCGTTTCGCGCGGACTGGCGTGCGCCGTGGCTGCGCTACGGTGTCGCCGACGCGCAGGGAGTGCAGCGCGTCGATATCGAGATCGACCTGAGCGCGCCGTCGATGATGCACGACCTCGCGATCACCGAAACCCGCAGCCTGCTGTTCGACCTGAACGTCGGCTACGACTTCTCGCTGCTGAAGCAGGGCCACCGGATGCCGCTGCGCTGGCACGACGACCGGCCCGCGCGCATCGGCGTGCTCCCGCGCCATGGCGGCGCCGTGCGCTGGTTCGACGTCGAGCCGTGCTTCATCTTGCACGTCGTGAACGCGTACGATTGCGACGCGTCGTGCATCGTGCTCGATGTGGTGCGCTATCCGTCGTTCCTGCGGCTCGATGCGGGCACGGGCCGCTTCGCCGACAATCCGGTCGGCGAGCTGTGGCGCTACGTGATCGATACGGCGAACGGGCTGATCGACGAAGGGCCGCTCGCCGACGGCGGCATCGAGCTGCCGCGCATCAACGAAAGCCGGACCGGGCGCAGCTATCGCTATCTGTACGCCGTGGAGCAGCCGAACCCCGTGGAAATGCGCGGCGTGATGCGCTTCGACCACGCGAGCGGCACGACGACGCGCTACGCGGTGCCGGCCGGCGACCAGAACAGCGAGCCGGTGTTCGTGCCGCGCCCGGGCGGCGTCGACGAGGACGACGGCTGGCTGCTGGTGATGGTCTACCGCGCGGCGACGGATACGAGCGACGTTGTGATCCTCGATGCGCGGGCGATCGACGCGGGGCCGGTCGCGACCGTGCACCTGCCGCGTCGCGTGCCGGCCGGGTTCCACGGCGCGTGGGTGCCGCGCGAGCGCTGAGCGGCAGGGCCGCGCGTCACTGCGCGCGCAGCGCGTCGACGATCTTCAGCCGCGCGGCGCGCATCGCCGGCAGGAACCCGCCGACGAGCCCCATCACGAGCGAGAACAGCAGCGTCTTCACGACGATCGCGGGCGTCAGCACGAAGCGGAACGACAGGTCCGCGAAGGTCTGGAAGTTGGTCGTCGAGAACGACGCGAACTGCATCAGCGACGCGCACGCGAGCCCCGCGACGCCGCCGACGAAGCCGAGCAGCAGCGCTTCGAGCAGGAACGCGGCGAGCACGCTGGTGCGCTTGAAGCCGAGCGCGCGCAGCGTGCCGATCTCGGCGACGCGGTTCGCGACCGACGCATACATCGTGATCATCGCGCCGATCATCGCGGCGATCGAGAAGATCGTCGACAGCGTGATGCCGAGGATGTTGATGAACTTCGATAGCGCCCTCGACTGGTCGCCGTAGAAGGTCTGTTCGCGTTTCGCCTCGTCGGTGAGGCGCGGGTCGACGTCGATGTCGGCCTTGAAGCGCGCGAAGCCGTCGGCGCTCGGGATGCGCAGCACCATCGACGAATAATTGGTGCGCCGGAACGACTGCATCAGCTGGTCGACGTCGCCCCAGATCTCCGAATCGAAGCCGCTCCCGCCCGCGTCGAAGATGCCGACGATGGTCCAGTCGCGCTGCGCGAAATGCAGGCTGTCGCCGAGTTGCGTGCCGCTGAACCCTTTCGCGATCGCGCTGCCGACGATGATTTCCGACGAGCCGGGCGTGAACATGCGGCCGGCGACGAGCTTCACGTGCGGGCGCAGCGCGAGGCCGGCCGGCGACACGCCGCGGATCACGACGTTCGACGGCTTGCCGGACGACGTCTTCACCAGCGAGATCAGCACGACCGCTTCCTTCGACACGAGCGGCCGGCCGTCGGGGCCGAGCGCGACGGCCGGGTGCATCTCGAGCGCGTTGGCCTGCTGGTGGTCGATCGAACTCTGGATCTCGGTTTCGGCGCCCTTGCGGATCACCACCGCGTTGTCGGGTTCGCCGGTCGACACGAGCGTCTTCGTAAGCCCCGCGTCGAGCATCTGCACGGTCGCGAACACGAAGATCACGAGCGCCATCCCGCCGGCCGTCAGCGCGGTGGTGAGCCGCCGGGTCCACAGGTTGCGCGCGATGTAGTTGAGCGGGATAGCCATGTGCAAACCTAACCGATTGCCCTGAGGCCTTCGACCACGCGCACGCGCGCCGCCTGCCACGCCGGCACGATCGCCGCCGCGAAGCCGACCGCGACCGAGCACGCGGCCTGCAGCACGACCGTCTCGGTCGACACCTTGAACACCGGGAAGATGCCGCCGGCCGCCTGCTTGAACAGGCTCGCGGCGGGCGGCGTCGCGAGAATCCCGAGCCCGCCGCCCGCCACCGCGATCACGACCGATTCGCCGAACACGATCAGCGCGAGGAAGCCGGGGCCGAAGCCGAGCGCCTTCAGCGTCGCGTATTCGGCCGTGCGTTCGCGCGCGCTCATTGCCATCGCGTTGGCCATCACGGCCATGATGATCAGGATCACCACGTACGACACGAGACGGATCGCCGCGATGATCTGGTTCGACATCGCGACGAAGCCGAGCTGGAACGCCTGCTCGGTCTCGGTCAGCGTCTCGGCGAGCGAGTTCTTGAACACCGCGTCGACGTTGCGCGCGATCGACGCGCCGTCGTCGGGGTTCGCGACGCCGAGCACGAATACCCCGACCTGGTCGGCCTGCTTCGGCGTGCGCTGGCGCACCGTCTCGTTCAGGTAGTCCCAGTGGAACACCAGCTGGCGCGTGATCGTCGAGTCGTCGCGGCCGTCGAAGATCCCGCGCACCACGAAATCCCAGGTGCCCGGATAGATCGTGCCCTTCAGCGGGATCACGTCGCCGATCTTGAAGCCGAACTGCGTCGCGAGCTGGCGCCCGACGAGGCAGCCGCGCCGGTCGCGGTTGTAATCGGCGCGCTGCTGGTCCGGGACGATGTATTCCGGGTACAGGTCGAGATAGTTGTCCGATACCGCGAAGCTCGCGAAGAAGTTCTTCGGATCGCGGTAGATGCCGCCGAACCAGTTCGAGCGAACCACGGCCGTCACGCCTTCGACGCCGCGGATCCGGTTCTCATAGCTCACGGGCAGCGGAAACACGAGCGAGATCGCGTTGCGCGTGACGAGCCGCCCGCTGGATGCGGCGGCCGCGCCCGCGTACCACGCGTCGACCACGGTGTGCAGCAGCCCGAACGCGAGCACGGCGATGGTCAGCCCGAGCACGGTCAGCAGCGTGCGCAGCCGGTGCCGCAGCGCGTTGCGCGCGATCAGCTTCAGCACGAACATCGCGCGCGCTCCCGCAGCCGGTCAGCCGGCGTGCCCATCGATCAACTCCCCTTTTTCCAGATGCACGAGCGAGCGCGCGGCGCCGGCCGCGTGCGCATCGTGGGTCACCATGATGATCGTCTTGCCGAGCTCGGCGTTCATCCGCTGCAGCATCGCGAGCACGTCGGTGGCCGACGCGCGGTCGAGGTCGCCGGTCGGCTCGTCGGCGACGATCAGCACCGGATCGGTGATCAGTGCGCGCGCGATCGCGACGCGCTGCTGCTGGCCGCCCGACAGCTCGGACGGGTAATGGCTCGTCCGGTCGCCGAGGTTCACCATGTCGAGCACGAGTTCGACGCGCTCGCGCCGCTCGCGGCGCGACAGGTGCGTGAGCATCAGCGGCAGCTCGACGTTCTCGAACGCGGTGAGCACCGGCATCAGGTTGTAGAACTGGAAGATGAAGCCGACGTTCGCCGCGCGCCATTCGGCCAGTTGCGCCTCCGCGAGCAGCGAGATGTCGAGCCCGCCCACGCGCAGCTCACCGCCGTCGGGCCGGTCGATGCCGGCCACGAGGTTCAGCAGCGTGCTCTTGCCGGAGCCGGACGGCCCCATCAGCGCGACGAAGTCGCCTTCGCCGATATCGAGCGTGATGTCGGTCAGCACGGGCACGATCTGGTTGCCGCGCCGGTACGACTTCGCGACGTGGCTGAGCTCGACGAGGGGCGGCGGGGCGTCGTTCACGCGTGCGCTACTTCTTCGCGACGGTCACTTTCGCGCCGTCCTTCAGCTTCGCGCCCGGCGCGAGCACGACCGTGTCGCCGGGCTTCACGCCGCGGATCGCGACGAGTTCGCCGATCCGCATGCCGGCCGTCACGGCCGTCGCGTGCACGATGTCGTCCTTCACGACGAACACGACCGGCCGGCCGTCGCGCTCGACGACGGCGCTTGCCTGCACGGCCGTCACGGGCTGCCGGTCCTGCGCCGACACCGGCTTCGACAGGAACGCGATCTTCGCGCTCATGTCGGGCAGCACGCGGTCGTCGCGGTCGACGAAGCGCACCTTCACGAGCACGGTGGCCTTCGAGCGGTCGACGGTCGGCACGATGCGCGACACGCGGCCCGCGAAGCGCGTGTCGGGCAGCGCGTCGAGCTGGATCTCGCACGGCTGCTCGGCGCGGATCTTCGCGATGTTCGATTCGGCGACGTCGGCCTCGACCTCGAGCGTGTCCATGTCGGCGATCGTCACGACCGCGCCCTTGCTGTCCGATGCGGACGAGAACGGCGTGATGTTGTCGCCGACGTTCGCGTGCTTCGCGAGCACGATGCCGTCGAACGGGGCGCGGATCACCGTCTGGTCGACCGCGACCTGCGCGGCCTGCGCATTGGCTTGCGCTGACGCGATCGCGGCCTGGTCGCTGCTGAGCGACGCGCGCGCCTTGTTCACGCGGGCCGTGTCGGTGTCGAGCTGCGCGGCCGGCACTGCGCCGCGCGGCGCGAGCGC
>NZ_JAAGPO010000345.1:0-247 GCF_017104825.1 Burkholderia sp. Ac-20345
GGCGCCGGAGCATTAAAAAAAAAAAAAAAAAAAAAAATAAATAATAGCATATTACAAAATGATAAAGAAAAGAGTATTTAATCTGTGCCATATGAATGTTTATCATTAAATAACAATGCTCAGAATCTCCACTCTACACTAACGTCATTGATCGCGATCAACATTGAATTATCCAAGTGCTGTGCAAATCATAAAACTCATACGTCATCGATATACTCACTCAGTCAACATGCGCAATCTCTTGGCT
>NZ_JAAGPO010000346.1:0-5597 GCF_017104825.1 Burkholderia sp. Ac-20345
TCTCGCCGGCCGAAGGCGAGCTGCGGCTGCTGCTGTCGCCGCGCGCGAGCATCCCGTTCGCGTCGCTGCCCGACGCGCCGCCGGCGGCGACCGTCACGCTGCTGATCGGGCCGGAAGGCGGGCTGTCGCCCGACGAGGAAAACGCGGCACGTGCACGCGGATTCACCGCGCTGTCGCTCGGGCCCCGCGTGCTGCGCACCGAGACGGCCGGCGCGGCCGTGCTCGCGGCGCTCGCGGCGCGCTGGGGCGGGTGGTGAGCAGGAGTCGTGCCGCCGTCAGGCAGTGCGCCCCCTCCGTGACCGCACGCCACCCGGCCGCCGCGCGATAAGCGGCCGGCATCACCGCAGGAATGCGGCGCGTTTCGACACGGAGGCTATCGCGACTTACTTGTCGCTCGACGAGCCGTGCGGCATCGAATCGGACAACGTATCGAGCACCGGCGTCAGCACGTCTTGCGGGCTTCCGGTCGTCCAGCCGCCCGCCTCCAGGCTGTAAACGTCGATCTTGCCCGTCACCGGGCGCGTCACCGGCGCGTCGTCCAGAACCTGCGCGATGCCGGAGAAGACCGCCTTGAAAGTGGCAACGCGCGCCGCATCGTTCTTCAGGCGCCGGTTGGGGCCAAGCTTCGCCTCGAGCGCCGAGTTCGGTCGTTGCGACGACCCGGTTGCCTTGCACTCCGAGCGATTGACCGCACGCTGATAGGCCGCCGCCATGCTCTCGACCTTCGGACGCAATGCGGCACTCGCCTTCGGCGGCATCGGCGCCAGCATGCCTTCGGCCATGTCCTTGCGCATCGACTCGCCCATCGTCGACAGAACGTCGACGTCGAGCGCGTCCTTGCCGCTGTAACTCGCGCGTACGGCGTCGTTGAACTCGCGTGCTTTCGACACGTCGCCGTTGACGAGTGCGCCGATATAGAGGTCGACGGTCTGCTCGGGCGTAAGCGGCGCGGCGTGCGCGGCGCCCGCCGCGACCAGCAGGGGCAGCACGACGGCGCGTGCGGAACGGGAAATATTCATGGGAAGACAGCCCTCTCTCGATGGTTTGTTGTATGCGCCCGATGCGGCGGCTGCCGCGGCCGGGCCGACCGAGATTGTCTCGAAAAAAAGTGCCCGATGAAAGGTCGATGTCAGCGAGCGACGTGCCGCACTGGCCCGCGCGCATCGCGCGGGCGCAAAAAAGCCCGCTCGAGGCGGGCTTTCAGGGGGTGTTCGGCGAATCGGCCGCTGGCCGACATGTACTTACGCGAACGAGTAGAACACGCGGAACGCAACCTTGCGCTCGGCCCAGAATTCGGCCGCCTCGCGGAACACGTCGAGCAGCGTCTCGCGCCCTTCCTTGTCGAACTTCTGCGCGATCGGCAGCCCTTCCAGGACGATCACGAAACCGGGCTGCGCGCCAGCCTTCGCGACGAGGTCGGTCAGCGAGTCGTACAGCGCGTCGTAGTTCTTCCCGAAATGCTTCGGGAACAGGAACGACGTCGCGATCGTTTCCATCACTTCCTGCTTCGACTGCGCGGCGCCGCAATACGCATACAGGAAATGCTGGCCGAGCCGGCCGGCTTCGTCGGCGAGATCCTGCACGCGGAACGCGCGGATCGACTGCACGAGATTGGGTCGCACGGTCGTGAAAAGGCTCATAGGCTCCTCGTTCGATGAAAGCCCGGGCTCGGCTTCCTGTTGCTCCGGCGTGCCGCCAGCCTGTGCCGCCGCGTGCAGTTGGATCACGCGCTGAAACAGATTGCCGTCGCCGGCTGCGAACAGTTCCGCCGCCGCCGTTTCGTGCGCGTAGATGGAGTCGCTCATGCCATTCGTCCCGAAGTCATTCAACAATACGTTTAAAACTGTTGTAGTGGTCGCCCGTGTAATAACAGTTGTCGATCCGGCGCAATGGCCCGCCACAGACGATCCGGCGCGCGCCGCGATTGCGCGCACGCGGCGTCGGTACCGTGTACTCATGGTAGTAGCCGCGCTTCGCTTTTGGCAGGATCCGCTCGCGGTTGCCAAACACGACGCCGTCTTTCTCGTACGGATAGGGACCGCCAGCGCCGATCAGGCCCAGCGTGGTCACGGCCTCGCGCGGAAGACGGGCGGTCGGAATCGTATCGAGCCCGCTCGCCGCCACGTCGGCCGGAACGGCCTCCCGTGCGTAAGCGGCGGAAACCAGACTGCCCGTCGGCGTGCCGACGATACCCATCGCGAACATCGCGAAGACGGACGCGAGCGCGCCGTTGCGGAGCCACTTGCGTGCCATGAACCAGGGTTCCCGCTGTTAAATCAAGTAGTTGACGACCAACAAAGGCGTTAGCGTAGCGTTATTGGCCGCGCGAATCAATGTCCGTTTGGGAATCGAAAGACCAGTGATACCCGGAATTGTGCATTTTTTACCGAAATCACACTACATTTATCTTACACAGGATAAAATGCAGGCGGCATCTCTGGCATGGCAAGACCCTGCCTCCTTGCCACGCCGCTACGCTGAGTGGAGAGAGATGCTGATGTTGCTTGAGGGAAGCGCGTTTGCGCCCTGCCCGCGGCGTGCCCATTGCGGGCACGCCTCTTTTTGCTTTTGTTTACAATTTCGCCCGACGCGCCAGGCCGGTTCGACCGGCCTGGCGCGTTCGTTTTGGCTCAGCGCGTGGCGTTCACGTCGGCGACCAGCAGCGCCGCCATGTTGACGATGCGGCGAACGGTCGCCGATTCGGTCAGCACGTGCACCGGCTGCGCCGCGCCCAACAGGATCGGCCCGATCGCGATGTTGTTGCCCGCGGCCGTCTTCAGCAGGTTGTACGCGATGTTCGCGGCGTCGATGTTCGGCAGGATCAGCAGGTTCGCTTCGCCTTCCAGCGTCGATTCCGGCAGGATTTCCTTGCGCAGCGCCGCGTCGAGCGCGACGTCGCCGTGCATCTCGCCGTCAACCTTCAGCTCCGGTGCACGTTCCTGCAGGATCGCGAGCGTATCGCGCATCTTCTTCGCCGAAGGTGCGTTGCTCGTGCCGAAATTCGAGTGCGACAGCAGCGCGACCTTCGGCTCGATGCCGAAGCGGCGCACTTCTTCCGCGGCCATGATCGTGATCTCGGCCAGCTCTTCCGGGGTCGGATCGACGTTCACGTGCGTGTCGACGAGGAAAATCTGGCGGCCCGGCAGCACGAGGCCGTTCATCGCCGCGTACACGCTGCAGCCCGGGCGCTTGCCGATCACCTGGTCGATGAAGTGCAGATGGCGGTGCGTGGTGCTGATCGTGCCGCAGATCATCCCGTCCGCCTCGCCCTTCTTCACCAGCATCGAGCCGATCAGCGTCGTGCGGCGGCGCATCTCGACGCGCGCGAGCTGCTCGCTGATACCCTTGCGCGCCATCATCTTGTAGTACGTCTGCCAGAAGTCGCGGTAGCGCTCGTCGTGCTCGGTGTTGACGACCGTGAAGTCGGTACCCGGCGTCAGGCGCAGGCCGTAGCGCTGGATACGGTGCTCGATCACCGACGGGCGGCCGATCAGGATCGGCTTCGCGAGTTTTTCGTCGACGATGATCTGAACGGCACGCAACACGCGCTCTTCTTCGCCTTCCGCGAATACAACGCGCTTCTTCTCTTCCGGCGCGGCGCGCGCGATCTGGAAGATCGGCTTCATCGTCGTGCCGCTGTGGTACACGAACTGCTGCAGGTGGACGCGGTACGCCTCCATGTCCTCGATCGGGCGCGTCGCGACGCCGCCGTCCATCGCGGCCTGCGCGACGGCCGGTGCGATCTTCACGATCAGGCGCGGATCGAACGGCTTCGGAATCAGGTATTCGGGCCCGAACGACAGGTCCTGGATGCCGTATGCGGTCGCGACGATGTCGCTCTGCTCGTGCTGTGCGAGCTCGGCGATCGCGTTGACGGCCGCGATCTCCATTTCACGCGTGATCGTCGTCGCGCCGACGTCGAGCGCGCCACGGAAGATGAACGGGAAGCACAGGACGTTGTTGACCTGGTTCGGGTAATCGGTGCGGCCCGTGGCCAGCACCGCATCCGGGCGCACTTCGAGTGCGAGTTCCGGCAGGATTTCCGGCGTCGGGTTCGCAAGCGCGAGGATCAGCGGGCGCTCGGCCATGCCCTTCACCATCTCCTGCTTCAGCACGCCGGCAGCCGACAGGCCGAGGAAGATGTCCGCGCCGTCGATCACTTCGGCCAGCGTCCGTGCTTCCGTTTCGCGGGCGAAACGCTCCTTGTCCGGGTCCATCAGCTCGGTGCGGCCCTTGTAGACCACGCCGGCCAGGTCGGTCACGAGGATGTTCTCGATCGGCAGGCCGATGTCGACCAGCAGGTCGAGACACGCGAGCGCGGCCGCACCCGCGCCGGACGCGACGAGCTTGACCTTCTTGATGTCCTTGTTGACGACCTTCAGCCCGTTCGTGACGGCCGCGGCCACGACGATCGCGGTGCCGTGCTGGTCGTCGTGGAACACCGGAATCTTCATCCGCTTGCGTGCTTCACGCTCGACGATGAAGCAGTCCGGCGCCTTGATGTCTTCCAGGTTGATCCCGCCGAAGGTCGGCTCCAGCGCGGCGATCACGTCGACGAGCTTGTGCGGGTCCGACTCGTTCAGCTCGATGTCGAACACGTCGATGCCCGCGAACTTCTTGAACAGCACCGCCTTGCCTTCCATCACCGGCTTCGACGCGAGCGGGCCGATGTTGCCGAGACCGAGCACCGCCGTACCGTTCGTGACCACGCCGACCAGGTTGCTGCGCGCGGTGAAGCGCGCCGCGTTGAGCGGATTCTCGACGATCTCCTCGCACGCGTACGCCACGCCCGGCGAGTACGCGAGCGCGAGGTCGCGCTGGTTGATCATCTGCTTGGTCGGGGCGATCGCGATTTTCCCGGGGGTCGGGAATTCGTGATAATCGAGCGCGGCTTCGCGGAGTTTGGCTTTGGAGGAGGCTTGAGTAGACATGTGTCTCTTGGCGGGCGGATTAGAATAACTCTTCGACGGCATTGTAGCGCCAATCATCGGCCGCCAGACCGGCGATTCGGGTGCAACAGCCGCGACAAAATTGTACTGAACGGTGCAGGAACGCCGCCGCTCGCCTCGTACAATGCCGTTCCTTCCATCGTTTCGGATCCATCCGCCGTGCCAGCCGCCCTCTCCGAGTTTTCGCTGATCGAACGCTTCTTCACGCGCCGCGCCGCGCAGGGCACCCGTGCGTCGACGCTCGGCATCGGCGACGATTGCGCGTTGATCACGCCCCGATCCGGGAAATTGCTGGCCATTTCGACCGACATGCTGGTGGAAGGCCGCCACTTCTTCCCCGACGTCGCGCCCGACGCGCTCGGCCACAAGACGCTTGCGGTCAACCTGTCCGACCTCGCGGCGATGGGCGCCGAGCCGCGCGCGTTCACGCTCGCGTGCGCGCTGCCGCGGGCCGACGCGGCGTGGCTGGAAGCGTTCAGCAACGGGCTGTTCGCGCTCGCCGAGCGCTACGGCTGCGAGCTGATCGGCGGCGACACGACGAGCGGCCCGCTGAACCTGTGCGTGACCGTGTTCGGCGAAGTCGCGCCCGACGCGGCGCTGCGCCGCGACGCCGCGCGCGACGGCGACGACGTCTGGGTGTCCGGCACG
>NZ_JAAGPO010000347.1:0-5607 GCF_017104825.1 Burkholderia sp. Ac-20345
TCCGTCCGAGCAGCGGCCGCACGCCGTCGTGCGCGCCCCCGCACGGCTGCAGCAGCACCTCGAGCTCATCCTCGTGGCGGCTGACGAGCGCGCGGTGCCGCTCGAGCGCGGCCGGCTCGAGCAACGCCTGCGCGGCATGCCGGACGATGACGATCGCGCGATCGTCGCGGCGCTCGACGATCGCACCGATCCGGCGCCGGGCGCGCGCCACCGTGGCGCTCACGTGTCGCCCCCGAAATGGCGCGCCCGCATCACAGCGAACCCTGGTATTCGAGCACGCGTGCCTTGAACTCGTCGGGCACGGCCTGCGTCGTGTTGTTCGCGTAATCGAACATCACGTGCGTCGACATCCCGCGCGCGACGATGGTCTGGTCGTCGCGCTCCATCAGGTGTTCGAGATCGAAGCTCTTGCTGCCGAAGCGCACGATGCTCGACCGGATCGTCAGGTTGTCGCCGAATTGCGCCGGTGCGAGGTACTCGCACTGCGTCTTCACCATGATGTGCGGCAGCTTCTCGCTCCGCGGCAGGCCGAGGAGATCGAACATGTAGCAGAGGTACGAATGCTGCAGATAGTCGTAATAGACGGGACTGCTCACATGCCCCATCGAATCCGTATCGCGATACTTGACGTGAATGGGCGTTTCGTAATGACGTTTCGACATGGTGGTTCTCCGCAATGACTGGGTTGATTGATTTATTTATTTGATCCTGATTGGACTGTCAGGAATTTGAAAATTAATCGAACGCCTATCGGGGCGCCACTATCAGAACGAATAGCGATTCGCTGCTGAAGGCGTGCACTCCGTGGCCCCAACCTGACGAAGTGCTCCAGCGTTCCCCATTAAAAATCGAATTCCCAGCCTGCCGAGCATCTCGAAAACAAGCGAAACCAATGCCTCGACTTCCGGACGCCGCCCTTATTTCTGTCATTCATAAGGTTATGAATTAGAAACTGGTAAATATGTTAGTTGCGCACGGAAAGAGCCATTCAATACAGTCTCGCTGTAGTAAAAAATCCACCGAATTATCGACAGGAGGGCAGTCCCCATGCATGCGAATACCTGGACGACGAACCGTGACACCGTGCTGCATTTGCCGTCCCCCGCGGATCTGGCCGGCGCGCTGCAGCCTGCGCTGCGCGCGTCACGCACGGTTCATGCGGCTCGCCACGCGATCGTCGACGTGCTGAACGGCACGGACGACCGTCTCGTGGTCATCGCCGGCCCGTGCTCGGTGCACGATCCCGCCGCGGCACGCGACTATGCGGCGCGGCTCGCGCTGCAACGCGCGCGCTTCGCGGACGAGCTGGAAATCGTGATGCGCGTGTATTTCGAGAAGCCGCGCACGACGGTCGGCTGGAAAGGGCTCATCAACGACCCGCGGCTGGACGGCACCGAACGGATCGACGCGGGGCTGCATACGGCACGCGCGCTGCTGTGCGACATCAACGGGGCGGAAATGCCGGCGGCGACCGAGTTTCTCGATCCGCTGTCGCCGCGCTATCTGGCCGACCTGGTCGCATGGGGCGCAATCGGCGCACGCACCGTGGAATCGCAGGTGCATCGCGAGCTGGCGTCGTCGCTGCCGATCCCGATCGGCTTCAAGAACGGCACCGACGGCAATGTCCAGGTGGCCGTCGATGCGATGTGCGCGGCCTCGCGAGCGCATCGCTTCCTGTCGGTCGATGCAGGCGGCCGGTTGTGCGCGACGGCATCGCCCGGCAATCCGCATACGCACGTCGTGCTGCGCGGCGGACGCGAGCCGAATTTCGACGCGGCCGCCGTGAATGCCGCATGCGAGCGCATGGCGGCCGCGCAATGCGCACCGCGCGTGATGATCGACGTCAGCCACGGCAACAGCCGCCGCCAGTTCCGCAATCAACTGGGTGTCGGCACGGCCGTGGCCGCGCAGGTCGCGGCCGGCGACACGCGCATCGTCGGTGTGCTGATCGAGTCGAACCTGATCGAAGGGCGCCAGGATCTCGTGCCCGGCATGCCGCTGCGCTACGGGCAGAGCATCACCGACGCGTGCGTGTCGTTCGCCGATACCACTCAGCTCCTCGAGACGCTCGCGCACGCGGTGCGTGCGCGACGGCGCGGCCATGCGCCGGCACCGGATCTCGAGTTCGCGCAAGAGCCGCTGCTCGCGTGCTGCGCGTGAGCGGCCCGGCGCGGGACGATCAGATTTCGGCTTCGTCGTAGATCCGTGTCGCGTCGCCGGCCCACGCGTCGCGATAGCGGGCGAGCCAGTGCTCGGCCTGGGTCGGCGCACCGGCGACGATCTCGTCGAGCGGCGCGAGATACACGGATTCGTCGCGGCCGGCCGCATCCCTGCGTGCCCGCGCGCGCAGGCCGCGATGCGCGATCGCCAGCGCATCGGCCGCGAACGCGCGCAACGGGCGGCCGTCGACCGACGCGCCGAGCCCGAAACGGGGCACGTCGCGCCGCAAGGTCAGCAGCGCGCCACGGTCGATCGCGGCGGCCAGCGTCTCCGCGTCCGACAGCGCGGCCGGATCGTACAGCAGGCCGGTCCAGAACGCGGACAGCGCGACCATCATGGCCGGCGAGCCCGCATCGGCACCGCGCATCTCGAGATAGCGCTTCAGCCGGACTTCGGTGAACACCGTCGTCAGATGGTCTGCGAAATCGCCGAGCGTCGGCGTGTCGCCCTCGAGATGCGGGATGCGCCGCCGCATGAAATCGCGAAACGTCCAGCCGGTCGCATCCGTGTAGCGATCACCGCGCCGCACGAAATACATCGGCACGTTGTCGAGCAGCCAGCTCACGTAGCGCTCGAAACCGAAGCTGCGCGACAGGAACAGTGCAGGCGCCCCGCAGCGATCCTCGTCGGTATCGAGCCACGTGTGTGCGCGGGTCGACAGCAGGCCGGTCGGCCGGCCTTCGGAGAACGGCGAATTCGCGAACAGCGCGGTCGCAACGGGCTGCAGCGCGAGCGACACGCGCATCTTGCGCGCCATGTCGCTTTCCGACGCGAAATCGAGGTTGACCTGCACGGTGCAGGTGCGCTGCATCATGTCGAGCCCGCGCGTCCCGACGCGCGGCATATAGCGCTGCATGATCCCGTAACGCTGCTTCGGCATCCACGGCAGCGCTGCGCGCGCAAGGTGAGGGTGAAAACCCAGCGGCGCGCAGCGCAGGCCGAGCGGCTCGCACGCGTCGCGGGCCGCGGCGAAATGCGCATGCAGTTCGGCATGCGTGCCGTGCAGCGTATCGAGCGGCGCGCCCGACAATTCGAGCTGGCCGGCGGGCTCGAGCGAGATCGCCGCGCCGTCGCGCTGGATCACGCCGACGATCCGCCCGGCATCGACGATCGGCGTGCCGTCGCCTTGCAGCCGCGCGAGCACTGCGGCGATCCCCGACGGCCCGTCATAAGGCGCGGCTGCGTGCGTCGCACGCGCGACGACGAACTTCTCGTGCTCGGTACCGATCCGGAACTGCGCGGCCGGCTTGCAGCCGGCGGCCAGATGATCGGCGAGCTGCTGCTCGGAGACGATCGGCGTGTGGTCCGATCCAACGGCATTCGACATCGACACCCTCCACAAGTCACATTGGGCGACCGACCGGTCGGTCACGCAGCGACTATAGCGACGTCGATGCCGATGCTGTACTGGCAGGGGTGATAGGGGCGGGGTAGCGCCGTACTGCGCTACGGCTGCCTGCGCTTCGCGAAGTAGTGCGCGGGAGAATCGCCGAACGCGCGGCGGAACATCGCGATGAAGTTGCTCGGCGTCGCATAGCCCAGCGCGTCCGCGATGTTGGCGACGCTGTCGCCGCTCGCGAGACGTTCTAGCGCGTGCGTCAGGCGCGCCTGCTGACGCCATTGCGCGAAGCTCGTGCCGGTTTCCGCGACGAACAGCCGGCTCAGCGTGCGGGCGGACAGCCCGGCCCATTCGGCCCACGCTTCGAGCGTGCGGCTGTCGTGCGGCTGCCCGAGGATCGCGTTGGCGATGCGCAGCAGCCGCCGGTCGCGTGGCATCGGCAGGTGCAGCGGCTCGTGCGGCGCACGGCGCATCTCGTCGAGCAACACGACACTGATGCGCGCCTGCTCGATGTCGAGCCGATCCTGGTCGGCCCACGACACCGCGCGCCGCACGAGCGCGCGCATCAGCTCGGTGATTGCGATCACGCACGGCTGGCCCGGCATCCGCCGGCTCGCGGCCGGTGTGATCACGACGCTCCAGCCGCTCAACGCACCGCTGATGCTGACCTTGTGCTGCTCGCCCGGCGGAATCCAGCCCGCGCGATGCGGCGGCAGCAGCCACGAACCGTGCGGCGTGCGCACGTGCGCGAAACCGCTTTCCACGCAGAACACCTGGCCGCGCAGATGGCTGTGCCAGTCGACCTCGCGGGTGCCGAGCCGGTACGTGTTGCGGCCGTCGTCCTCGCCCCAGACGGCGATCAGCGACGGGCCGTCCTCACGCTCGCTCGGATCGGAGTCGGCGCGCTGCACGGTGCGCGGTGGAGAAACGTCTCGGATGGGCATGGCCGGAATTCATTATTTTTTGTCTAAACAACATTATCAGCTTTGTCCGGGAGCGTCCAACAATGCATGTCGTGTTCAAACCGATACGAAGCAGAGGAATGCGATGCATGCAGCACTTGCTCCACGGACACGCGATGCCGGCGCACTGCGCGTCATGTCGCGAATCGCCGTCGCCGCGGCGCTCGTCGTGCTCGGCGCGTGCGCGAGCCGCGACGGGCTCGCGCCGGCCGGCACGCTGCGCAGCGCCGATACGCTCGCAGCCACGCGCAGCCTCGCTCAGGTGCCGGCTACCGACTGGCCGGCTGCCGACTGGTGGCGCGCGCTGAATGATGCGCAACTGAGCGCGCTGATCGACGAGGCGCTCGCCGGCAACCCCGATCTCGCGACCGCCGATGCACGCGCACGCGAAGCGCAGGCGTTGGTGATCGAAGCGCAGGCTGCGCGGCTGCCGCATCTCGTCGGCCGCGGGAGCGCGAAGGCCGAGCGGCTGTCCGGCACCCAGTTTTCGTCGGGCGAGGGCGGTGGCTTCTTCAGCCACACGCGCGAGATCAATCTCGGCCTGAGCTGGGATCTCGATCTGTGGGGCGGCCGCCGTGCGGCGTGGGAAGCCGCGCTCGGCGAAGCGCGCGCCGCGCTAATCGATGCGCAGGCCGCACGCGTGCTGCTGTCGGTCAACGTTGCGCGCGCCTATGTGAATCTCACGTACGCATTCGATCAGCAGGACGTCGCGCGGGCCGAGTACGAGCGCGCGGACGAAGCGCTCACGCTCACGCGCCAGCGCGTCACGAAAGGCATCGACAACGTCGCGCAGCAGCGCCAGGCGGAAAGCGAAGTCGCGGCCGCGACGCGCGAGCAGGCCCGCGCCGCGCAGGCGATCGACAGTGCGCGCATCGCGCTCGCGATCCTGCTCGGCGCGGGCCCCGATCGCGGTCTCGCGCTGGGGCGGAGGTCGGAAGAGGGTCGGGGTGGGGAAGAGTGTGGTTTTTCGTTTTTATCTTGGTGGTTGGTGGAGTATGAAAAAAAAAAAAAGTATAAAACTATACGACTTGTGAGTAGTGACTAGTGTCTCACCGGCATCGTATCAACGATGTGTTCTCAGCTCAA
>NZ_JAAGPO010000348.1:0-5430 GCF_017104825.1 Burkholderia sp. Ac-20345
TATGCGCGCGTGTCGTCGCGACGAGCGGTGCGAGCGCGCCATGCCAGCTCGCGTGAACCCAGTCGGCCGCGCGTCGCGCGTTCGCGTCGTAGCCGGCGAGCCACGCGGCCCGCGCCGTGACGCTCGCGATCGGCGTACCGCCGCTCATCGCGCGCCGGCCTGTTGAGGCGCGGCCGCGGCCTGCGCGTCGTTGCCGCCGCGCAGCCGCGCAGCCGGCCCGCCCCCGTCCGCGCCGCCGTGCTTGCGCGCGCGCCACCACAGCACACCGCCCGCGGCCGCGAGCGCGACGCACACGAGGAGGGCGATCAGGAGGCCGACGAGCGTCGCACCGCCGGACTTCTGCACGCTCGGCTGCGCGGCCGACACGAGATCGACCGGATCGGCGGCGACCGACGTGACGCTCACTTCGTCGTACGTCAGCCCTTCGACGCTATGGACGACGAGGTTCTTGATCTGCGGCGTCAGCGTCGCGAGATTCGCGTTCGGCCGGTACTTGATGAATACCGACGCCGACGACGGCTTCGCGACCTGTGCGAGCGGATCGTTGTTCGGCAGCACGATGTGCACGCGCGCGACGACGACCCCGTCAATTTTCGACAGCGTGTCCGACAGCTCCTGCGACACGCCGTAGATGAATCGCACGCGCTCCTCGGTCGGCGTCGACACGAGGCCGTCCTTCTTGAACAGCGCGCCGAGATCGTCGTAGCGTGTCGCGGGCAGCCCGCGCGCGCGCAGCACTTCCATCGCCTTGACAATCTGCTTGTCGTCGACGGCGAGCGTCCACGTCTTGCCGCCGTCGGGCGTCTTCTTCTGCGCGTCGACACCGTTCTGGAGCAGCGCGGCCATCATCTCGTTGCAGTCGCGCTCGGCGAGGCCGCCGTACAGCTCCTGCTGGCAGCCGGCGACGAGCGCCGCGCACGCGAGCAGCGCGGCAAGCCGGGCCGCGCGGCGGCGGCCGCCGGCGGCGATCGGGGAAAGGAGTCGTTCCATGGTCACTGGTTCTTCATCAGGGAGCCGATCGCATCCTTCGTCGACGTGACGACGCCCATCTTCGCCTGCAGGTCGATCTGCATCGCGGTCGCCTCGGCCGACGCCTGGATCGACGCCGCGAACATCTGGTTCATCGACAGTTCGTCCGCGTGCTGGCTCAGGTAGGCAGAGTTGTCGAGCACCTGCTTGATCGCGGCGTCCGACGTCTCGACGAGCTTCGACACGGCGCTTGCTTCGCGCGAATGCGCGACGGGCGGCGTCGGCGTAGCGTTCGACATCAGCGCCTGGAAACGGCTGGCGACGTCGGCCGGGACGTCGGGCGTCGGCGCTGCGGTCGCGCCGGCTGGCGCCGCCGCCGCGTCGGAGAACGCGACGTCGAGCGCGCGGGTCAGGTCGACCGGGGAAAGCGGGGCATTCATGCGGGCCTCCTCGTCAAAGACGCAGATATTGCTGATGGGCGAACGCGGCCTGCGCATCGAAGCCGCCGGCCGGGTTCGCGGACGGCGCATCGGGCGTGTCGCCGTTGGCCGCCGCGGCCGATTCAGGAAGCTCCCAGACACCCGTGCGATCCGCGTGTTCCTTCGCGAGCATCACGTCGTGCTGCCGCTCGAGCGCGCGCACGAGCGCGACCGCCTGCGCGGGGCTGCCGGCCGCGAGCACCTCGTCGGCGGCGATCCGCCATTCCGGATCGCGCTTCAGTTGCAGCGCGAACGCGAGCAGCGCCTTGCCGTAGATCGTGTTCGTCGTGCCGTTCGCGATCTCCGCGAACACGCGCACCGCGTCGTCGAAGTTGCCGAGCGCGACGTGCAGCATGCCGTCGAACATGTCGGCGGCGGGCAGTTGCGGCGCGAGCACGCGCAGCGCGTCGATCAGCAGGCCCATGTCGTAGGGATCGGCGGCCGGGCCGTCGAGCGCGCCGCCGAGCGCGAGGCTCGCGGCGTCGATCAGTTCGTTCAGCGCCGCTTGGTTGCATCGCAGATAGGTCGGCCGGGATTCGTCCATGGTGTGCGCTCCGTGTCGCCGCGCGAGCGGCGCATGTCGTTGAGGAAATGGCGTATGGAGCGCAAGGTAGCAGCGCGCCGCGCCCGCCCGGCCGCCGATGCGAAGTGCGCGCGCGCGAGGCGAAGCGCCACACGCGCTTCGCGCGGGACGGCGCCGCTTCGGGTCGGCGCGCGCGGCCGCCGCCGCGTGCCGCTAACGTACGCGCCATGTCCGACTCTCGACAGGAACGGCGGCGATGGCCGAAGAGAAAACCGAAGAACCCTCCGAACGGAAACTGAAGAAGGTCCGCGAGAAGGGCCAGGTCGCAAAGAGCAAGGACGTAGCAGACGCGGTGACGCTGGCCGCCGCGATCGGCGTGCTGACGGCGGGTGAATCGATGCTGACCGGCGGCCTGTCGCGCACGATCCGCACCGCGCTCGATTTCGTGAATGGCGAACGCACGCCGCAGGCGACGCTGTCCGCGCTGCACGACCTCGCCGCGAGCGCCGCGCTGACGATGCTGCCGTTCGTCGTCGCCGCGATCGTCGCGGGCATCGTGTCGCAGGCGCCGCAGGCGGGTTTCATGATCACGCTCGAACCCGTGATGCCGAAGTTCGACGCGATCAATCCGATGGCGGGCATCAAGAAGATCTTCTCGATGAAGTCGCTGCTCGAGCTCGTGAAGATGATCGTCAAGGCGGTCGTGCTCGCGTGCGTGATCTGGAAGATGATGATGTCGCTGTTTCCGCTGGTCGTCGCGAGCGTGTACGAGGCGACGCCGCAGTTGTCGCGCGTGCTGTGGACTGTGCTGATGAAGCTGCTCGGCGTCGTCGCGCTCGTCGTCACGGTGTTCGCGGCGGCCGACTACAAGATCGCGCGCATGATGTTCATGCGCGACAACCGGATGACGAAGGAAGAGGCGAAGCGCGAGAACAAGGAGAGCGAGGGCGATCCGCACACGAAGGGCGAGCGCCGCCGGCTCGCGCGCGAGATCGCGACGAGCGCGCCGGCGCGGCAGAAGGTCGGCCAGGCGAACGTGCTCGTCGTCAACCCGACGCATTACGCGATCGCGATCCGCTATGCGCCCGACGAGTATCCGCTGCCGCGGGTGATAGAGAAAGCCGTCGACGACGGCGCGCTCGCGCTGCGCCGCCACGCGCACGCGCTCGGCGTGCCGATCGTCGGCAATCCGCCCGTCGCGCGCGCACTGTACCGCGTCGAGCGCGACGCGGCGATTCCCGAAGAACTGTTTGAAACGGTGGCCGCGATCCTGCGCTGGGTCGAGTCGGTCGCGGGCGCGCGCACCGACGCCGCCGTTCCCTCCGAGAGGTCGTCATGACGCTGAAAACCCTCAAACTCCCCGCCGGCGGCGAGGTCGGCATCACGGCGCTGGTCGTCGCGATCGTCTCGCTGATGATCCTGCCGCTGCCACCCGAGGTGATCGACGTGCTGCTCGGCATCAACATCGCGATCAGCGTCACGCTGCTGATGGTGACGATGTACGTCGGCAGCATCGTGTCGCTGTCGGTGTTTCCGTCGGTCCTGCTGTTCACGACGCTGTACCGGCTGTCGCTGAACATCGCGTCGACGAAGTCGATCCTGCTGCACGCGAACGCGGGCGACATCATCGAGAGCTTCGGCGAGCTCGTCGTCGGCGGCAATCTCGTCGTCGGCCTCGTCGTGTTCCTGATCATCACGACCGTGCAGTTCATCGTGATCGCGAAGGGCTCGGAGCGCGTTGCCGAAGTCGGCGCGCGCTTCACGCTCGACGCGATGCCCGGCAAGCAGATGAGCATCGACGCGGACCTGCGTGCGAACATCCTGACGCCCGACGAGGCGCGCCGCAAGCGCGCGACGCTTGCGAAGGAGAGCCAGTTGCACGGCGGGATGGACGGGGCGATGAAGTTCGTCAAGGGCGACGCGATCGCGGGGCTCATCATCACGCTCGTCAACATCGTCGCAGGCATCGCGATCGGCGTGATGTATCACGGGATGACGGCCGGCGAAGCGGCGAACCGCTTCTCGATCCTGTCGGTCGGCGACGCGATGGTGTCGCAGATTCCGTCGCTGCTGATCTCGGTCGCCGCCGGCGTGATGATCACGCGCGTCGCGGACGATCACGACGAAGGCGAAGGCACGTCGCTTGGCTCCGAGATCGCGAAGCAGCTCGGCGGCAGCTTTCGCGCGCTGTACTTCGCGTCGGTGCTGCTGATCGGTTTCGCGGCGGTGCCGGGCTTTCCGGCGGCGCTGTTCGTGCTGCTGTCGGCGATTCTCGCGTTTTCCGGCTACCGGCTGCAGAAGGGCGCGCGCCGCACGACCGCACGCGGCGAGCCGGTGATCGCGCTGCAGCGCGCGGGTGCGAAAGGCAGCACGCCGTCGATCCTGCCGCGCGCGCCGCTCTTCACGTGCGCGATCGGCGTGCGGGTGTCGCCGGATCTCGTCGCGCGGCTCGCGCCCGCCGCGCTCGATCGCGCGTTCGACGAGGAGCGAGCGAAGCTGCAGGAAGAGCAGGGGCTGCCGTTTCCCGGCATCACGCTGTGGACGAGCGACGCGCTGCCCGAAGCGACGTGCGAGATCCTGATGCGCGACGTGCCGCAGGCGCGGCTCGAATTGTCGGCCGACCAGACGATGCTGCCCGACGCGGCGTCGGACCCGGCGCTCGCCGGCCGCTGCACGAAGCGCGGCCCGGCGGGCGGGCTCGCCGAGAGCTACTGGATCGACGACAAGGCGGTGCCGGCCGGCGCGCGCGCGTGGCGTGCCGAGCAGGTGATCGCGCAGGAGACGATCGCGCTGTTGCGACGCAACGCGCATCTGTTCCTCGGCATCCAGGAAACCCAATGGATACTCGACCAGCTCGGAACCGACTATCCGGGGCTCGTCGCCGAAGTGCAGAAGGCGCTGCCGACGCAGCGGATCGCCGACGTGCTGCGTCGCCTGCTCGAAGAGCACATCCCGATCCGCAACGCGCGCGACATCATGGAGAGCCTCGTCGCGTGGGGGCCGAAGGAGAAGGACATGCTGATGCTTGCCGAATACGTGCGCGGCGACCTGTCGCGCTATCTCGCGTATCGCGCGGCGCGCGGCGCGCGGCAACTGCCGGCCGTGCTGCTTGATCTGCCGGTCGAGCAGCATATCCGGCAATCGATCAAGCAGACGCCCGCGGGCAACTTCCTCGCGCTGCCGCCCGAGCAGGTCCGCTATCTCGTTGACAGCGTCGCGTCGTTCGTCGGCGAGACACCGCGCGACGACGTCGCGCTCGTCACGTCGATGGACGTGCGCCGCTACACGCGACGGATGATCGAGGCGCGGCTCGGCTGGCTGCCCGTCTACTCGTATCAGGAGCTTGGCGACCAGGTCGAATTGAAGCCGGTCGGCCGTGTGACGATGCCGGCTGCGGCCCACGCATGAGCGCCGCCGATCTGAGGCCCGTGCGAATCATCGCGGGTGAGCCTGCCGCCG
>NZ_JAAGPO010000349.1:0-5428 GCF_017104825.1 Burkholderia sp. Ac-20345
TCCCGGCCGCCGCGGCTGCATCGGGCGCCGAAGGCAGCTCGATCCGCGTCGGCGTCGAGAAGGTCGACCAGCTGATCAACCTGGTCGGCGAGCTCGTGATCACGCAGGCGATGCTCGCGGAAACGGCGAGCGCGTTCGATCCGGCGCTGCACGACCGCCTGTTCAACGGGATGGCGCAGCTCGAGCGCAACGCGCGCGACCTGCAGGAAGCCGTGATGTCGATCCGCATGATGCCGATGGACTACGTGTTCAGCCGCTTCCCGCGGCTCGTGCGCGACCTCGCCGGCAAGCTCGGCAAGCAGGTCGAGCTCGTCACGTTCGGCCAGGCGACCGAGCTCGACAAGAGCCTGATCGAACGGATCATCGATCCGCTCACCCACCTCGTGCGCAACAGCCTCGACCACGGGATCGAGACGGTCGACAAGCGCGTCGCCGCCGGCAAGGACGCGGTCGGCCAGCTCGTGCTGTCGGCCGCGCATCACGGCGGCAACATCGTGATCGAGGTGAGCGACGACGGCGCGGGCCTGAACCGCGAGCGGATCCTCGCGAAGGCCGCGAAGCAGGGCATGCAGATCTCGGACAACATCAGCGACGACGAAGTCTGGCAGCTGATCTTCGCGCCGGGCTTCTCGACCGCCGAGACGGTGACCGACGTGTCGGGCCGCGGCGTCGGGATGGACGTCGTGAAGCGCAACATCCAGTCGATGGGCGGCCACGTCGAGATCACGTCGCTGGCCGGCCGCGGCACGACCACGCGGATCGTGCTGCCGCTCACGCTCGCGATCCTCGACGGGATGTCGGTGAAGGTCGGCAACGAGATCTTCATCCTGCCGCTGAACTTCGTGATGGAGTCGCTGCAGCCGTCGAACGACGACATCTACACGGTCGGCAACGGCGAGCGCGTGGTGCGCGTGCGCGGCGAGTACCTGCCGCTGGTCGCGCTGCACGAGGTGTTCTCGGTCGACGAAGCGCGCACCGACCCGACGCAAGGGATCGTCACGATCATGGAAACCGAGGGGCGCCGCTTCGCGATGCTGATCGACGAGCTGGTCGGCCAGCAGCAGGTGGTCGTGAAGAACCTCGAAACCAATTACCGCAAGGTACACGGCATCTCGGCAGCAACGATCCTCGGCGACGGCAGCGTCGCGCTGATCGTCGACGTCGCGGCGCTGAACCGCGAAACCCGTGCGACGCACGGCGCCCGTGCCGGCGCCGAGCTCGCGATGTTCTGATGTCTCTCGCCATTCAACCGATTGGGGGCAAACGTGTCTGCTGAAGTCCAAATGATCAATCCGGCCGCGGCGAACGCGGCAACGAGCCGCCGCGACGCGGCGCAAGGCGACGCGGCGGGACAGGAATTCCTCGTGTTCACGCTCGGCGACGAGGAATACGGGATCGACATCCTGAAGGTGCAGGAAATCCGCGGCTACGACAGCGTCACGCGCATCGCGAACGCGCCGGAGTTCATCAAGGGCGTGATCAACCTGCGCGGGATCATCGTGCCGATCGTCGACATGCGGATCAAGTTCCATCTCGGCCGCGTCGAGTACGACCACCAGACCGTCGTGATCATCCTGAACGTGTCGAACCGCGTGGTCGGGATGGTGGTCGACGGCGTGTCGGACGTGCTGACGCTGCAGACCGACCAGATCATGCCGGCGCCGGAATTCGGCGCGACGCTGACGACCGAGTACCTGACGGGGCTCGGCACGGTCGACGGCCGGATGCTGATCCTGATGGACATCGAGAAGCTGATGTCGAGCCGTGAAATGGCGCTGATCGAGACGCTCGGCGGGTAAGCGCGCCGCGCGCGCAGGAATTTCGGGAGAATCTGCAATGTTGCATAACTGGTCGATCCGCACGACCCTCACGGCGGTCGGACTCATCCTCGTGGCGCTGGCCGCAGCCGTCGGCGGGCTCGGCCTGTACGCGCTGAATCACGCGAGCCGCTCGCTCGACGAGATCGCGCACGTCGACCTGCCGGCGATCCATACGCTCGACGACACGTCGTCGTACCTGCTGCGCGCACGCGTGTCGCTCGACCGCTTCCGTTCGCTGACGGAAGCCGGCAACACGGCCGATGCGGCCAAGGTGCTCGACCGCGCGCAGGAGCTGTATGCGAAGTCGAACCAGAACTGGCAGGCGTTCCAGTCGACGCCGAAGCTCGGTGTCGAGCAGGCGCTCGTCGACGAACTGACCGCGCGCTACACGACGATCGTGAAGGAAGGCGTCGAGCCCGAGTTCGCGGCCGCGCGCGCGGGCGACATGGCCGCGTACCACGCGGTCGCCGATACCAAGATCAGCCCGATGTTCGTCGCGTACGACCAGGCCGCGTCGGCCGTGGTCGCATCGCTGCAGAAGCGCGCGGAAGATCGCCAGGCCGCGACGCAGTCGCAGATCTCGCTGATGATCGGGCTGATCGCGGCCGGCATCGCGATCGCGGTCGTCGTCGTGATCGCGATCCGCTTCGCGCTGCGCGGGCTGATCGTGCAGCCGCTGGAAGACGCGATCGCGCACTTCGAGCGCATCGCCGGCGGCGACCTTACGCAGCCGGTGAACGTGTTCAGCACGAACGAGATCGGCCGCCTGTTCGGCGGCGTCAAGCGGATGCAGGACGCCGTCACGACGATGGTGCAGGCCGTGCATCGCGGTACCGAATCGATCGACGTCGGCGCGCGCGAGATCGCGACCGGCAACATCGACCTGTCGCAGCGTACCGAGGAGCAGGCCGCATCGCTGCAGGAAACCGCGTCGAGCATGGAGCAGCTGACGGGCACCGTGCGGCAGAACGCGGAGAACGCGCGGCAGGCCAGCCAGCTCGCGGTGAACGCATCGGACATCGCGACGCAGGGCGGCGACGTGGTCGGCCAGGTCGTCTCGACGATGCAGGACATTGCGGCGAGCTCGGGCAAGGTCGTCGACATCATCGGCACGATCGAAGGCATCGCGTTCCAGACCAACATCCTCGCGCTGAACGCGGCGGTCGAAGCCGCCCGCGCGGGCGAACAGGGCCGCGGCTTCGCGGTGGTCGCGGGCGAGGTGCGCTCGCTCGCGCAGCGCAGCGCGAGCGCGGCGAAGGAAATCAAGCAGTTGATCGGTGATTCGGCCGAGAAGGTCGAAAGCGGGTCGGCGCTCGTGTCGCGCGCCGGCTCGACGATGGACGAGATCGTGCAGGCCGTGCGCCGTGTGACCGACATCATGGGCGAGATCAGCGCCGCGTCGGACGAGCAGTCGACCGGCATCGAGCAGGTCAACCGTGCGGTCGGCCAGATGGATTCGGTCACGCAGCAGAACGCGGCGCTCGTCGAGCAGGCGGCGGCCGCGGCCGCGTCGCTCGAGGAGCAGACGCGCCAGATGAAGGCGATCGTGTCGGGCTGGCGCGTGATGGGCGGCATCGTGCTCGCGCCGTCGCGCGGCGTCGCGCGGCCGGTCGCGCATGAACCGGCGGCGGCGCCGGCGCTGACGTCCGAGCCGCGTTTCGACGCGGCACCGGTCGCCGCGCTGCCGTCTCCGCGGGCCGCCGCGCAACCGGCACGGCGCGCTGCGCCGGCGACGCGTGCCGCCGCAGCGGCTGCGTCGGGAGCGGGTCACGAACCGAAGCGCGCGGCCGATGCCGGCGCGCACGCGCAGAAGGATGCGCCGGCTTCCCGCGGCACGGCCGCGGGCGGCTACGGGCCGCGTCTCGCGAAAACCGCCGCACCGGCCGACAAGCCGGCCGCGAAGCCCGCGCTCGTGCGCCCGGCGCTGAACGGCGAGAAGCCGGCGCCGGCCACGGCCGGCACGTCCGATGACGACTGGGAGACCTTCTAAACCATGCCGCACGCGCGCGCGCCGTTTCGACCTGATGCACCGGATGCCTCGCCTCGCGCGGGCGAGCCGGGGCGCGACTTCGCGTTCACGGGCGCGGATTTCGCACGCATTCGCGCGCTGATCCACCAACGCGCGGGAATCTCGCTGTCCGAGCACAAGCGCGACATGGCCTACAGCCGTCTCGCGCGGCGGCTGCGGGCACGCGGCCTCGACACGTTCCGCGACTACCTCGACCTGCTCGAGCAGGAAGACGATCCGCTCGAGTGGGAAGCGTTCACCAATGCGCTGACGACGAACCTGACCGCGTTCTTCCGCGAGTCGCACCATTTCCCGATCCTGTCGGATTTCGTGAAGGGGCGGCCGGCGCCGGTATCGGTCTGGTGCTCGGCGGCGTCGACCGGCGAGGAGCCTTACTCGATCGCGATCACGCTGATCGAGGCGCTCGGCGAATCGGCCGCGCGCGGCGCGTCGATCCTCGCGACCGACCTCGACACGCAGGTGCTCGCGAAGGCGGAGGCCGGCATCTACACGTATGACCAGGTCAAGCACCTGCCGCCGGAGCGGCTGAAGCGCTTCTTCCTGAAGGGCACGGGCGCGCAGGCAGGCCGCGTGAAGGTGCGCCCCGAGCTGCGCGCGATGATCCGCTTCGAGCAGTTGAACCTCACCGATGCGGATTACGGGATCGCGAAGCCGTTCGACGCGATCTTCTGCCGCAACGTGATGATCTATTTCGACAAGCCGACGCAGGGGCAGGTGCTGTCGCGTTTCGAGCCGCTCGTGAAGCCGGGCGGGCTGCTGTTCGCCGGCCATTCGGAAAACTTCACGTATGTCTCGCAGGCGTTCCGGCTGCGCGGACAGACGGTGTACGAACTGACCCGCGACGCCGCACAGGGCGCGCGGCCACGTGGTGCGCAGGCGCCCGCGATGCCGTCTCCCGTGCGTGCGCAAGCCGCGGGCGTCGCATCAGCTCTGGGAGAGCGCGGATGAGTGCCCTGCCGATCGCAACCAATCGCTACTTCGACAACCACTTCGGCCGTCCCGGCGTGAAGCTGCTGCCGAACGAGTTCTACACGACGTCCGAGGACATGGTGCTGATGACCGTGCTCGGCTCGTGCGTCGCCGCGTGCCTGCACGACCCGTACGCGGGCATCGGTGGGATGAACCACTTCATGCTGCCGGACGACGGCGCCGATCCGGGCGCGGCTGCTTCGGAATCGATGCGCTACGGCGCGTATGCGATGGAAGTGCTGATCAACGAGATGATCAAGGCCGGCGGGCGCCGCGAACGCTTCGAGGCGAAGGTGTTCGGTGGCGCTGCCGTGCTGGCCGGGATGACGACGATCAACATCGGCGACCGCAACGCGGATTTCGTGCGCCGCTACCTGGCGCTCGAACGCATCCGCATCACGGCGGAAGACCTGCAGGGCGTGCACCCGCGCAAGGTCGCGTTCATGGCGGCCACGGGGCGCGCAGCGGTGAAGAAGCTGCGGCTGCAGGTGCCGGGCGTCACCGAGCGCGAAGCCGCGCTCGCCAGCGACGCCGATCGCGCCCGCGCCGCACGGCCGCGTCCGCATGTCGAGTTGTTCGCGGCGAAGCGTCCGGCCCTGCCGCAGCCGGC
>NZ_JAAGPO010000350.1:0-5211 GCF_017104825.1 Burkholderia sp. Ac-20345
TGGCGACGGTGCGCGGCGTGCTGTCCGCGCGCATCGTGCGCATTCCGGGCATCTACGCGGCGAACCGTCTGCCGGTCGCGCGGCTCGAGCGCGGCACGCCGGCGCTCGAGTCGGCCGACGACGTCTACACGAACCACATTCACGCGGACGATCTCGCGGCGATCCTGCGCCGCGCGGCCGAACGCGGCAAGCCGGCGCGCGCCGTGCACGCGTCGGACGACAGCGAACTGCGGATGGGAGAGTATTTCGACCGGGTCGCGCAGGTGCTCGGCCTGCCGAGGCCGCCACGCGTCAGCCGCGCGGACGCCGAGCGTCAGCTCGAACCGACGCTGCTGTCGTTCATGCGCGAGTCGCGGCGCCTGTCCAACGCACGGCTCAAGGCCGAATTGTGCGTGACGTTGCGCTATCCGACCGTAGATGATTTCCTTCAAACGCTCGCGCCGGGCAGCGCGTCAGGTCAGCGCCGGTAACGCCTCGATCAGCAGGAAGCACAGCAGCGCGCCGATCAGCGCGCCAATCAGGTTCGGATGATATTTGTGCTTCATGTGCATCGAGGCCAGCAGCCCGCCGATCACGATGACACCGATGACCGCGAACGCGATCATCACGTACGACAGTTCGAAAGTATGGTTGATGTTCATGATGTCTCCCCTGCGTCGCTGCTCGTACAGCTTGTAATTTCAGTATAGCGGGGGAACATGCGGCCGAGATGCGGCCGGACGTCGAACGATCGTGCGGATTTTCCCTTACAGGGTTTTGACGGGATTGCGCAACGCTGAAAGGTCGGCGTCATCGAGCCAGCGCCACGCGCCCGGTGCGAGATCGTCCGGCAGCGCGAAGCCGCCGATGCTTTCGCGATGCAGCGCCTCGACGCGATTGCTCGCTGCCGCGACCATGCGCTTGACCTGGTGATACTTGCCTTCGAGGACGGTCAGCGCGAGTGCGTGCGTGTCGCGTGCATCGGCCGCGACCGCCGCGATCGGCTTCGGCTCTCCGTGGAGCTGCACGCCGGCGCGCAGCGCGTTCAGCTGCGTGTCGTCGAGCGGGTGGCGCACGGTCGCCACGTAGGTTTTCGGCACCTTGCGCTTCGGCGACGTGTACGCGTGCACGAACTGGCCGTCGTCGGACAGCAGCAGCAGGCCCGTCGTGTCCTGGTCGAGACGCCCGACGCACTGCACGCCGCGCGCGACGAGCGGCGCGGGCAGCAGGCTGAATATGCTCGCGTGGTGTTGCGGATCGCGCGAACACTCGTAGCCGGCCGGCTTGTTGAGCGCCAGATACGCGTGCGCGTGGAACGGCCACGCCGTATCGTCGACCGAGAACACGAGGCCGTCGGTGTCGAACGCGGCGTCGGGGTCGGTCGCGCTGGCGCCCGCCACGGTGACGCGGCCCGCTTCGATCAGGCCGCGGCACTGGCGGCGCGAGCCGAAGCCCTGGGTGTAGAGAATGCTTTCGAGGTCCATAGCGCGCGCATTCTATCAAGCGATGGCGCGCGACCGGCATGAACGCACCTGCGCTGGTAAGCTGCCGGTACGCCGCGCGGAGCGCGGCGCCCGTTCATTCTTCACGGAAAGCCCATGCCTTTCGCTTCGTTCCAGCTCGCCCGTCACGCCACCGCCGTCATCGTTGCCGCGACCGTCTCGTCGGCCGCGTTCGCGCACGCGCACCTCGCGAAGAGCGACCCGGCGGCGGGCGCGGCGGTGGCCGCCGCACCGGCTGCCGTCACGATCGACTTCACCGAGCCGCTGGAGCCGGCGTTCAGCTCGATCGTCGTCGTCGACGGCGCGGGCAAGACGGTGTCGGACGGCCGCGCGCGCATCGAAGCATCGAACCGCAAGCGGATGACCGTGCCGCTCACGGCGGTCGGCACCGGTGCCTATACGGTGAAATGGGTGGCCGTCGCGACCGACGGGCATCGCACGCAGGGCGCGTACGGCTTCAGCGTGAAGTAACGCAACGGTGGCGGCAGGCCCGTGCCAGGGCTGCCGCCGCCCCGATCCGACAGGGAGTCCCGCATGAATCCGACGACGCTCGACGCACTCGCCGATTTCCCCCGTCAGCTCGAAGCGCATTTCGCGGCCGTGCCCGACGGCTACGCGCGCTGGACGCCCGACGACTGGGCCGGGATCCCGAGCGAGCACTTCTCGCCGCTCGGGCAGCTCTGCCACGTGCGCGACATCGAGATCGACGGCTATCACGTGCGGCTGCGGCGGATGCTCGATGAAGACAGGCCGCTGCTCGTATCGATCGACGGCGACGCGCTCGCGATCGAGCGCCGCTACAACGATGCGTATGCGTCCGACGTGCTCGCGGCGATTCGCGAAGCGCGGCGCGAGACGCTGGACCTCGTGTCGCGCCTCACGCCCGAACAGTTCGCGCGCACCGGGGAGTTCGACGGCTACGGCTCGCTGACCGTGCGCGGGCTCGTCCACTACCTGTGCAGCCACGACCAGCAGCATCTGGCCGGCATGCAGTGGCTGCTCGGCAAGATCGACGCGGCGCTGTACGCGCGCTGACGCGGCCGGTGCTCGTGTCGACGCGTGCAGATTTCGGTGTTGTGGTCGGTACGGCAAACCACATTGCATCGCTCCGATTGGATCGTTTTTCTGGATAATCCATCCAGCCGCGACCGGCTGACCGGCGCGTCGCGCGTGCCTACACTCCAAGCTTCGTTCAACGAGAAAAGGAGTCAACCGTGGCAACTCATACGCTCGCAGACAAGGTCGTCCTGATCGCAGGCGGCGCAAAGAATCTCGGCGGCCTGATCGCCCGGGATCTGGCGAGCCACGGCGCGAAGGCGGTGGCGATTCACTACAACAGCGCGGCGTCGCAGGCGCAGGCCGAGGAGACGGCCGCCGCGGTGCGTGCGGCCGGCGCGGACGCCGCGACGTTCCAGGGCGACCTGACGACGGCCGCCGCGGTCGAGAAGCTGTTCGACGACGCGAAGCAGCGCTTCGGCAAGATCGACATCGCGATCAACACGGTCGGCAAGGTGCTGAAGAAGCCGTTCACCGAGATCAGCGAGGCCGAGTACGACGACATGTTCGCGGTCAACAGCAAGTCGGCGTTCTTCTTCATCAAGGAAGCGGGGCGGCACCTCGAGGATCACGGCAAGCTCGTCACGCTCGTGACGTCCCTGCTCGGCGCGTTCACGCCGTTCTATGCGGCGTACGAAGGGTCGAAGGCGCCGGTCGAGCATTTCACGCGCGCGGCATCGAAGGAGTACGGCGCGCGCGGGATCTCGGTGACGGCCGTCGGGCCGGGCCCGATGGACACGCCGTTCTTCTATCCGGCCGAAGGCGCCGATGCGGTCGCGTATCACAAGACGGCGGCCGCGCTGTCGCCGTTCAGCAAGACGGGCCTGACCGACATCGAGGACGTCGTGCCGTTCATCCGCCATCTCGTCACCGACGGCTGGTGGATCACCGGCCAGACGATCCTGATCAACGGCGGCTATACGACCAAGTAACCCACCCGGCAACGGGCCGCGCGGCACACCGCAATGGCTCGTTTGCGTGGACAATGGACGGGCGCGCGGCCTCGCGGCTGCGCGCCCGTTTTCCCTGTGCCGCCGGAGCTTGCCGCGACGCGCGACGGCCGGCGGTGACGATCGTCCGAACCTACGTTCTCCGCCGATGGACAAGCTGGATCAGGTCAGAATCTTCCTGCAGGTTGCCGAGATGGGCAGCTTCATCAAGGCCGCGCACGCGCTCGACGTGCCGCGCGCGACCGTGTCGGCGGCTGTTCAGCAACTGGAGACGGGGCTCGGCACACGCCTCCTGCACCGCACGACACGCCAGGTGCAGCTCACCGCCGACGGCGCGCTGCTGCTCGAACGCGGCCGGCGCCTGCTCGCGGAGGCCGACGAACTCGACCGCCTGTTCCGCCGCCGCGACCGCGACGTGATCGGCCGGCTGAACGTCGACGTGCCGAGCCGGATCGCGCGCCGCATGGTGGCACCCGCGCTGCCGTCTCTGTTTCGCCGGTACCCGAAGCTGCAACTGTCGCTGGGCTCGACGGATCGTTCGATCGACCTGGTGCAGGAGGGTGTCGACTGTGCGATCCGCGTCGGGCGGCTCGCGGACAGCAGCCTCGTCGTGCGGCCGCTCGGGCAGTTCACGCTGATCAACTGCGCGAGCCCCGACTACCTGCGCGAATGCGGCGTGCCCGAGCATCCGGATGCGCTTGCACACGGACACTGGGCGATCGGCTATGCGTCGCCGACGACGGGGCGTGAGCTCGACTGGGAATACTGCGCGGACGGCGAGCGGCACACGCTCGCGCTGCCGAGCCGCGTGATCGTCAACAACGCCGAAACCTATATCGCCAGCTGCATCGCCGGGATGGGGCTGATCCAGATTCCGCGCTTCGACGTCGAGCATCTGCTCGCCAGCGGCGCACTCGTCGACGTGATGCCCGGCCACCGCGCCGCGCCGATGGACGTGTCGGCCGTGTATCCGCACCGGCGGCATCGTTCGCGCCGGCTCAATGCGTTCGTCGAGTGGTTCGGGGAACTGATGACGAGCGCGCTGACGAAGAGTGGGGAGGGCGCGGAGGGCGACTGACCGGCACGGCCGGTTTGCGTGACGTGTGGTGGTCGCGCCTGTTTCAGCCGGGCAGCGCCGCGAACTGACGGCTGCGCCCGGTTTCCCGCACCGCGTCGATCAATGCCGCGCCGGCGCCATCCGGTTTCGCCGCGAACGCGTAGAAGCGCGCGGCCGGCAGCGCCGGCAGACCATCCTGCGGCCCGCATTCGCGCAGGCCGTCGCGCAACTGACTGCGCGCCAGCGCGGTGACCGCGAAGCCCGCGAGTGCGGCCGACACGCAGCCGGCCATGCTGCTGCTCTCGAACAGCACGCGGAACGGCCGCAACGCGGCGGCGAGCGCCGCGACGGCGGCTTCCCGATAGACGCACGGCTGCGGAAACAGCGCGAGCGGCACGTCGCCGCTGGCGTCGAGCGTGCGATCCGACGCGAACGCCCACACGAGCGGTTCTTCCCACAGCAGTTCGCCCGGGGTGTCGACCTGCCGGCACTGCTTGCCGAATACGACGTCGAGCCGGCCGAGCGTCTGCTCGCGCAGCAGCGACGCGGTGATGCCGACCTTCAGCTCGATCGACGTGCGCGGGTGGCGGTCGCGGAACGTGCGCAGCACGTGCGGCAGCCACGCGCCCGCGAAATCCTCCGACGCGCCGACCCGCAGCGGCCCGTG
>NZ_JAAGPO010000351.1:0-5517 GCF_017104825.1 Burkholderia sp. Ac-20345
TCGCGCCGACGAGCCCGACATGCAGGCCGGAGATCGCGACCAGGTGGCTCGTGCCCGTGCTGCGCAGCACGCGCCAGTCGTCGTCGCCGATGCCCGACTGGTCACCGATCGCGAGCGCGGCGACGATGCCGCGATGGCCGGCGTCGCCGCCCAGCGTCTCGCCGATACGCGAGCGCAGCGCGTCGCGCAGCCGATCGATCGACGCACGCCATCCCGTGGCGCGCACATCGAGCAATGCCGCCCGCCGGGGCGCGCTGACATAACCGATCGCGCGAATGCCTGCGGCAAGCCACGCCGCCTCGCTGTCGCGCACGCCGGGATTGGCCTCGGCATGCGGGCGCTTCAGGCGCACGACGAACCGCCAGCGCTGTGCGGCGCGCAGATCGGGAAGCGGATCGCGTGTCGCCGATGCGCCGTAGGCTCGCCACGACAGCCGGATCAACGGCGGAAAACGGGCCAGCCCCGCATCGTTCGACTCGACCGCGAACAGCAGGCGTGCGCCGCTCTCGTCGACCACGGGCAGCCCCCGAATCACGCCGGTGACGACGATGTCGCGCCCTTCCCACTCGACGGGCAGGCTGTCGTCCAGCCGCCATTCGGCCCGCGCGGCCGCGTAGCCGAACCCGACGACGCAGGCCGCGAGCGCGCACAGCATCCATCCGAGTGCAACGGTCGTACGCGTACGCCGGCGACGCACACACCACGCCCCTGGCACGACGCAGCCTGCGAACACGGCCGCACCGATCGTCCATGCGAGCGCACCCGGCAGCGCCGCCTGCCGCTGCAGCACGACCACGCCGAGCGCGAACGCGATCCACCACACGCGCATCGCCCCTCCTCGTCGACCCGGCACCGCCATTGCGAATGCGGCGCCCTCCGACAACGATTATGCGGATGAAAGTGCGAGTCGCGGCAGCGCGGCGAGCGCGTTAGCCGAAGTGCATAGGGACACCGCGCCGGCGTCGAGTCCGCGCAGTTCGGCGAGCACGTCGCCGATACGCGGCACCTGGTCGGGCGTGTTGCGGGATTTGTAGGCCCATTCGGGCGCGATGTCGGGCGCGTCCGTCTCGACGACGAGCGCGTCGAGCGGCAACTCCGTGGCGAGCCGGCGGATCTGCAGCGCGCGCGTGAAAGTCACGTTGCCGCCGAAGCCGAGATGCAGCCCTTGCGCAAGATACGCTTCGGCCTGCTGGAAACTGCCGTTGAATGCATGCGCGATGCCGCGCCGCACGCCCAAACGGCGCAGGCCGGCCAGCACGCGATCCTGCGACTTGCGCACGTGGCACAGCACGGGCAGGTCGAATTCGCGCGCGAGCTTCAACTGCCCCTGGTAGAAGAACTGCTGCCGGTCTTCGTCGAGCCCCGGCACGAAATAGTCGAGACCGATCTCGCCGATCGCGACGAAGCGCGGATCGTCGAGGCTCGCCTCGATCTCCATGCGCAGCAGGTCGAGATCCTCGTCGCGTGCGCGTGGCGTATACATCGGATGGATGCCGAGCGCATAGACCGCGCCCGGCGTGCGTTGCGCGAGCTCGCGCACCGTCGTGAAGTTGTCGCGCCCGACGCTCGGGATCACGATGCGCGACACGCCGGCCGCGCGCGCCGCGTGCGCGACCGCGTCGCGGTCGGCGTCGAACTCGGCGGCATCGAGATGGCAGTGCGTGTCGATCCACATGGCGGCAGTCCTGCGCCCTGGCGCCGCACCGGGACCAACCCGGCAGCAGGCCAAGCGCGTTCGCTTGTTACACCGGCAGCGCCGGCTCCTCGTGCAGCACGCCGTCGCGCAGCCGCATGATGCGGTCGCAGCGCGCGGCGAGATCGGGATCGTGCGTGACGATCACGAAGCTCGTTTCGAGCGTCTCGGACAGTTCGAGCATCAGGTTGAACACCGTATCGGCCGTCGTGCCGTCGAGGTTGCCGGTCGGCTCGTCGGCGAGCACGCACGCGGGCTTCGTGACCAGCGCACGTGCGATCGCGACGCGCTGCCGCTCGCCGCCCGACAGCTCGCCCGGCCGGTGCTTCGCACGCGGGCCGAGACCGACACGCTCGAGCATCGTCTGGGCCTGCTCGCGCGCGTCCTCGGTCGTCATCCGGCGAATCCGCAGCGGCATCGCGACGTTGTCGAGCGCGGTGAACTCGGGCAGCAGGTGATGGAACTGGTAGACGAAGCCGAGCGCGCGGTTGCGCAATTCGTTGCGCTCGCGCTCGGCGAGTTGCGTGAACGGCTTGCCGAGCAGCGACACCTCGCCCGCGCTCGGCTCGTCGAGCCCGCCCAGCACGTGCAGCAGCGTGCTCTTGCCGGAACCCGACGCACCGACGACCGCGAGCTTCTCGCCGCGCCGCACCGTCAGCTCGGTATTGTTGAGCACCTGCACGTTGAAGCCGCCCTGCACGAACGCCTTCGTGATCCCGCGCGCCTGAAGCACGTATTCCTGCATACCTGCCGAATCCTGTTTGTTGTGTTGTCGTGAATCCGCGAATGCGGTCGCGCGATCATTCATAGCGGAGCGCCTCCGCCGGCTTCACCTTCGCGCCGCGCCAGCTCGGATAGAGCGTCGCGACGGCCGACAGCGCGAACGCGATCAGCCCGATCCGGATCACGTCGCTCGCGACGAGTTCGGACGGCAGCTCGCTGATGAAGTACACGGACGGCGGCAGGAACTGCACGCCGAACAGGTGCTCGATCATCGGGATCAGCCACGGGATGCTCCACGCGATCAGGCAGCCGAGCGCGACGCCCGACGCCGTACCGACGAAGCCGATCGTCACGCCCTGCACGACGAAGATCTTCATGATCGACCCCGGCTGCGCGCCGAGCGTGCGCAGGATCGCGATGTCGGCCTGCTTGTTGGTCACCGTCATCACGAGCGACGACACGAGGTTGAACGCGGCCACCGCGATGATCAGCGTGAGGATGATGAACATCATCCGCTTCTCGATCTGCACGGCCGAGAACCACGTCTTGTTCTGCTGGGTCCAGTCGCGGATGTACAGGCTGCCCGACAGGGTATGCGACAGCTCGACCGCCACGTCCGGCGCCTTCTGCATGTCCTTCAGCCGCAGCCGCACGCCGGTCGGCGCGGCCATCCGGAACAGCGCCTCGGCGTCGCGGATGTTGATCATCGCGAGCGTGCTGTCGTATTCGTAGTGCCCGGACTCGAACACGCCGACGACCGTGAACTGCTTCAGCCGCGGCATCATGCCGGCCGGCGTGATCGACCCTTCCGGCGCGACCAGCGTGACCTTGTCGCCGACCGTCACGCCGAGGTTGCCCGCGAGCGCGTCGCCGAGCACGATGCCGAACTGGCCCGGCACCAGCGCGCCGAGCTGGCCCGCCTTCATGTCCTTGCCGATGTCCGACACCTGCGGCTCGAGCGTCGGCTCGACGCCGCGCAGCATCACGCCGCTCACCGCGTCCTGGCGGGTGAGCAGCGCCTGCGCATCGACGTACGGCGCCGCGCCGATCACCGACGGATTGCGGCGCGCTTCCTGCGCGGTCAGTTGCCAGTCGGGCATCGAGCCCGTCGGCGAGAACACCTCGACGTGCGCGAGCACCGACAGCATCCGGTCGCGCACTTCCTTCTGGAAGCCGTTCATCACCGACAGCACGACGATCAGCGCCGCGACGCCGAGCGCGATCCCGAGCATCGACACGAGCGCGATGAAGGAAATGAAGCCGTTACCGGTCGTGCGTTTGCCGGCGCGCGTGTAGCGCCAGCCGATCTGCCATTCGTACGGAAGTTTCAAGCGAATCCTTTCTGCTGGTTACGGCGGGGAGGCGCCCCGCGGCCGAACCGCCGCCCGGTGGCGGCCACCGGCCCGGGCACGGTCGAAAAAAGGCCGCCGGACGCGAACGGGCCGTCAGCCGGCCCGATCACGCGCGCAGTTTGCCATACAATGCGCACCATCATGCACGACCGACGCCTCCATTTTCTCGTTCCGTTCGCGCTGCCGTCGGCGGCCGATGCGGCCTCGTCCCTGCACACGCTGGACAGCCCCGCGCTCGAAAAGTTGCTCGCCCGCGCCAGCCTCTCCGAGCGCGTGGCCGGCGAAGACTTCCAGCGCACGCTGCCGCACGAGCGCTGGCTGGCCCGCCAGTTCGGCGCAACCCAGGGCAACGCCGCGGACGAGGCGCCGCTCGCACCCTACATGCTGCTGGCGGACGGCGGCACCCCCGGCACACACGCGTGGGCCTGCGTCGAGCCCGTCCACGTCGAAATCGCGCACGATCACCTGGTGCTCGTCGATCCGGCGGCCCTCGCGCTCGACGAAGGTGACGCAGCCGCGCTGCTCGCGGTCGCGCGGCCGCTGATCGAGGAACTCGGCGTCCGGCTCGAGGCGCCGAACCCGTCGCGCTGGTACCTGTCGAGCGAGCAGCTCGCCCGGCTCGCCGGCGCTGCACCGCTGCGCGCGAGCGGCCGCAACATCGAAATCTGGCTGCCGCACGAAGCCCATACGGGCGAGCGCTCGCGGATGTGGATGAAGCTGCAGAACGAAGTGCAGATGGCGTGGTTCCAGCACCCGGTCAACGAGGCCCGCGAGGCGCGTGGCCTGCCGGCCGTCAATTCGATCTGGTTCCACGCGCAGGGCACGCTGAAGCCGGTCGGCAAGCCGTTCGCGCGCGTGCTGTCCGCGTCGCCGGCGGCGCTCGGCCTCGCGCGCGCCGCGCAAGCCGACGCCGGTGCGCCGCCGGCCGCGTTCGGCCCGCTGCCCGCCGCCGATGGCGCGACGCTCGTCGAGCTGCCGGCGCTGACCACCCCATTCATCGAGCAGGACTGGGCGCGCTGGCACGACGGACTCGCCGCGCTCGAGCGCGACTGGTTCGCGCCGGCCCTCGCCGCGCTGCGGAACGGCGAGCTCGCGAGCGTCGATTTCACGCTGTGCGGCGACACGAGTTCCGTCACGCTGCACGCGACGCGCGGCGACCTGCGCAAGTTCTGGCGCCGTCGCGCGCTGGCCTCCCTGTTCGAATAACAAGCAGACCCCGTATGACCCGGATCGTTACCCGCCCCGTCGCGCCCGCCGACGCCGAAGTGCTCGCGCGCCACGGCCTGCATCCCGTCCTTGCGCGCCTGTACGCGTCGCGCGGCGTGCAGTCCCCCGCCGACATCGAGACCGCGCTGGCCCGCCTCGTCCCGCCCACCGAGCTGAAAGGCTGCGCCGACGCGGCGGCGCTGCTCGCCGATGCGATCGCCGACAAGCGGCGCCTGCTCGTCGTTGCCGACTACGACTGCGACGGCGCGACCGCCTGCGCGGTCGCGGTGCGCGGCCTGCGGATGTTCGGCGCGCAGATCGACTACCTGGTGCCGAACCGTTTCGAATACGGCTACGGCCTCACGCCCGAGATCGTCGAACTCGCGGCCGCGCGCAAACCGGACCTGCTGATCACCGTCGAAGTCGGGTTCGCCCGCGCTGAGCGAAACGACCGCGTGCCCGGCCGCGCGGCGCGCGGCAACGCGGTCCATGATCCGGTAGGTCGCCGACGGCAGCGCGGTGGCCAGGCGAGCGTTCAGCCGA
>NZ_JAAGPO010000352.1:0-5507 GCF_017104825.1 Burkholderia sp. Ac-20345
GCACGTCCCATTCGCCGAGCATCATCTGCGGATCGGCGACCTGTTCGCCGCCGTTCACCATCACGGCTTCCGCGACGAGCGGCGACTGGCGCAGCAGCAGGATCAGCAGCAGGCAGTTCTGGAAGATGCCGTTTTCCCACAGCGACTGGCCGGCGCCGCGCACGAACAGCGACACGCCGACGACGAGCGGGCGATTATTTTCGCACAATTGCCGAGCATTCATTTTTAATGTAATACTTTCAATATCGATAATTTTTCAATTTATTCATGTGTCGAGTGCAAAATATCGGCGCCGCATATTCGGCCAAATTTTATAAATTCTCTCATTAATTTATAAGATTGACTCGATTCGATATTTCGCTTTCCAAGCACAACCGCCAACTGCTTCCGCAGCCCATCGGCGACGGCCGAGCGCTTGCCGTAAACAGCGCTGGCAATGCCGGCAGCGTACGCAAGCTGTACGCTATCTCGGTCATCAGGGCTTGTATATTTGTCGATTAACGCATGGGCGCGAGATTCAAAATGCTGCATGAGAATTTCAATTATCGCCCCTCTGCTATCGCAGATGTCATGCGAATTGCATAATTGATCGATGCATTCCAGGAACACCGTCTCTATTTCGACGCATATTTCGTCGGGTTTTATCGGCTGAAGGGAGGGCATTATCGGCGCTTTCATCGAACAAGATCCCGACATACGTGCCTCGGGTTCAGGCGACCAGACGCGAGACAAACGCGTCGAGGTTCGCGGGGTTGTCGATCGAGACCGACTGCAGCAGCCGGCCCGCCTTCGCGCGGTAGTCGTCGAGGCGTTCGTCGTGATGCAGCCACGCGTCGAGCAGCGCCCGGCCGCCTGCCGCGGAATCGAAGTCCGGGTAGTAATAGCCGGCGTCGCCGATCAGCGTCGAGTTGTGGATCAGCGGATAGCCGCCGTACAGCACGTCGTAATACAGATAGTTCTGCCCGTTTTCCCAGTGGTGCGACACGACCGCGTCAGCATGGCGCGCCATGAAGCCCGGCAGGTCGAGGCGCGGCTCGAAGGTCGCCTTGTGCTGGCGCACGAGATCGAGGCTGTTCGCGAAGTGCACGAAGGTCGGATGCTCCTTCATGTGCAACGCGTTCACGACGAACATGTGTTGAACCGCGTCCGGACGCGCACGATAGAACTCGTCGCACGCGAGCATCGGGTAGTGGCAGGACTTGGCGACCGAGATGTTCGGTTCGAGCATCGCCAGGTGCCACGGGCGGCGGCCGGGCCGATAGCCGAACGTCGCGCCTTCCGTGGCGAGCGCGGCGATGCGGCGATCGAGGAAGTACGGCGACCAGATATGCGGCATCAGGTGTACCGGCGCGCGCAGGATGGTCTGCAGCATCGGCGCAGCCGTCTTGTCGTATTGCGGCAGCAGCCACACTTCGTCGAACGGCGCGCCGTTGAATACGTGCCCCGACGGTTTGCCGAAGATCGGGGTTTCGCACAGGCCGGCATACACGTGCCCGCAGAAGAACGCGGCGATTTTCTTGCCTAGCGCCTTCATGTGCCGGAGCCATTCGACCGGCAGCTGCGCGCCCATTTCAATCACGACGTCGACTTCGTGCGTGACGTCGGAGGGCTTCACGAGCGGGATGTCGAGGCCGTTGAGTTCGAGGCCGGCCGGCAGCGCGCTGGCGTCGCCGCCGTTCAGGAAGTAGACGGGGCCGACGCGATCCGAGCGCTTGAGCATCATCGCGAGGAACGCGATGTTCTGGTGTATGCCGTTTTCCCAGATCGCCTGGCCGTCGCGCGCAAACAGCGAGATGCCGACGGCCGGCCGTTGCTTGCGGGTGCCGCCCGAGGCGGCTTCATTGATGTCCGTCACCGGTTGGTTTCCTCTGCGGCGTCGTGCGCTCAGCCGGACCTCGGGTGCCGGGCACGGAAGTCGGCACGCCGTGGATGATCTTGGTTTCGTTCGCGCCGGCATTGCCCGCGCGCCATGCGATGCAGGGCGCGCGCGGCGTTGCGTCCAGCCGGCTGTTCAGCGCTGCAGTGTGATATCGACGCGACGGTTGCTGGTGCGGCCCTCGGCCGTTTCGTTCGACGCAACCGGGTCGGCCTTGCCGCGTCCCGTGACCGTCAGCGTTTCCGCCTTCAGCCCGTGCGACTTCAGGTATCCGGCGACGGCTTCGGCGCGGCGCTTCGACAGCGCAAGGTTGTACTGATCGCCGCCGACCGAGTCGGTATAGCCGGTGACCGTGACCTGCGAGTACGTGCGGTCATCGCGTTCGCCGAGCAGCTTGTCGAGCGACGCGCGGGCGGTCGGCGCGAGCGTGGCTTGGCCGGTCGCGAACAGCGCGTCGCCAGAGAGGTTCACGTGCTCGACGGGTGCGGGCACCGGCTGGGCTGCCGGCGCGGGTGCGGCCACTGCGGGTTCGACCGGTGCAGCACCGCACTGGAATACCAGCGACGAAGGGTTGGAATTGTCGCGCAGCGTGCGGACTGAGTCGACGACGCGCACCGGCTGGTCGCCGCAGATCTTGCGGGCGGGCTTCATGCATGTTTGCGAGCCGGACAGCAGGCCGCCGCAGTCGACCCGGAAGGTCCGCACGCCGTCGCGCGGCTGCAGTTCGGAAGCGCTGTAGGTCGGGCCGGATGCGGTCGAGCACGCGGCGAGGGCCGTTGCGGAAAACGCGAGCGCGAGAGCGAGTTTGTTCACGGTTACATCCTCAATGGTTGGTTTGAGTGAAGCCCGCCACGCGTGTCGCGGCGGGCTCGATTCAGGCTTGTCGCGATTGGATGCCGTCGGCCTCCGTCATGACCTGATCGTCGTGCATACGACCCGATCGCGATATCCGGCGCTCCCGGGCGACGGAAACTGACCGTGCCCGGGTAGCGTGATCAGTGGCTTACCACTGGTAGGAGATCCCGCCGCCGTAGGTGCTGCTGGAGCCGCTGATCCCAACCCCCAGCTTGGCCTTGACGGCGTCACTGAAACGGATGGACACACCAAGTGCGGTTGCTGCGTATCCCTGATAGGTACCGGCGCCAACGCCGACCGCGATCGTCTTCCCGGGATCGACTTCCGGAATCATGGTCAACGCAGTTGCCGCAGCGACACCCGAATACGCACGGCGAGCCACTTCATTGACGCTCGACTGGACACCCCACAATTGATTCATGTTTGCGGCGTCCGTGCCGTTGATCCCTGGCGCGACGTTCGTCAGGCGACGTTCGTTGCCCGGCGACCCGAAGGAGACGGTGTTCGGCTGTGAAGCGATCGAACCCGCACCGATCGCGACGGAATTCGGTGCGCTTGCCACGCTGCCTTGTCCCACTGCGGTCGTATTGGTGCCTGATGCGGTCGAACCCTGGCCGAGTGCCGTCGAATTGCTGCCGGTCGCCGATGCAGCCTGACCGTCCGCCTTCGAGTTGGTACCCGATGCGACGGCGCCTTGGCCTTGGGCGGTCGAGTTTTGCCCCGATGCCGTTGCGCCTTGGCCTTGAGCGGTCGAGTTCTGACCCGATGCCGTTGAGCCTTGGCCTTGGGCGGTCGAGTTCTGCCCCGATGCCGTTGAGCCTTGGCCTTGGGCGGTCGAGTTTTGACCCGACGCCGTTGAACCTTGGCCTTGGGTGGTCGAGTTTTGACCCGATGCCGTTGAGCCTTGGCCTTCGGCGGTCGAGTTTTGTCCCGATGCCGATGCGCCTTGGCCTACTGCAGTCGACTGAGTGCCCGATGCTGTTGCGTCTTGGCCGACGGCCGTCGAACTGGCTGCTGCCGATGCGCCTGAACCGAGCGACGTGCTGCCATCTGTCGTCTGGGTCTTGATCGCCGTCAGCGGCGCGACCGCAGTCGAAAGCGATGTCAGTGTGGCGTCAGTCGAGGACAAACCGGTTGAGAGAGACGCGACGCTGCTGCTCGTCGTGCTCAATCCGGTCGACAGGGACGACACATTGCTGTTCGTCGAACTGAGGCCCGTCGAGGTCGAGGTGGAGAGCGACGTAATGGCACTCGTGGCCGAAGACAGGCTCGTCGACGTTGAGGTCGAGAGCGATGCGACACTGCTGGTGGTCGAACTCAGGCCGGTGGACAACGAGCCGACACTGGACGACGTTGAGGTCGAGAGCGACGTGACCGCGCTGTTGGTCGACGACAGGCTTGCCGAGGTCGACGTGGACAGCGACGCGACGTTGCTGTTGGTCGAGCTAAGGCCAGTGGACAACGAGCCGACGCTGGACGACGTGGAGGTCGAGAGCGACGTGACCGCGCTGTTGGTCGACGACAGGCTTGTCGAGGTCGACGTGGACAGCGACGCGACGTTGCTGTTGGTCGAGCTAAGGCCAGTGGACAACGAGCCGACGCTGGACGACGTGGAGGTCGAGAGCGACGTGACCGCGCTACTGGCCGACGACAGGCTTGCCGAGGTCGACGTGGAGAGCGACGCGACGTTGCTGTCGGTCGAGCTCAGGCCAGTGGACAGCGAGCCGACGCTGGACGACGTTGAGGTCGAGAGCGACGTGACCGCGCTACTGGCCGACGACAGGCTTGCCGAGGTCGACGTGGAGAGCGACGTGACGGTGCTGTCGGTCGAGCTCAGTCCAGTGGACAGCGAACCGACGCTGGACGACGTCGAAGTCGACAGCGAGGTGACCGCGCTGTTGGTCGACGACAGGCCGGTGGAGGTCGAAGTCGAGAGCGACGTGACGGTGCTGTCGGTCGAGCTCAGGCCGGTGGACAGCGAGCTGACACTGGACGAGGTCGAAGTCGACAGTGACGAGACCACGCTGTTGGTCGACGACAGGCCAGTCGAGGTCGACGTCGAGAGCGACGTGACGGTGCTATCGGTCGAGCTCAGGCCAGTGGACAGTGAGCTGACACTGGACGACGTGGAGGTCGAGAGCGACGTGACGGTGCTATCGGTCGAGCTCAGGCCGGTGGACAGCGAACTGACGCTGGACGACGTCGAGGTCGACAGCGACGAGACCGTGCTGTTGGTCGACGACAGGCCGGTGGAGGCCGAAGTTGAGAGCGACGTGACGGTGCTGTCAGTCGAGCTCAAGCCGGTGGACAGCGAGCTGACACTGGACGAGGTCGAGGTCGACAGTGACGTGACTGCGCTGTTGGTCGACGACAAACCAGTCGAGGTCGACGTCGAGAGCGACGCGACGGTGCTGTCGGTCGAGCTCAGGCCAGTGGACAGCGAACTGACGCTGGACGACGTCGAGGTCGACAGTGACGTAACCGCGCTGTTGGTCGACGACAGGCCGGTGGAGGTCGACGTCGAGAGCGACGCGACGGTGCTATCGGTCGAGCTCAGGCCGGTGGACAGCGAGCTGACGCTGGACGACGTCGAAGTCGACAGCGACGTGACCGCGCTGTTGGTCGACGACAAACCAGTCGAGGTCGACGTTGAGAGCGACGCGACGTTGCTGTCGGTCGAGCTCAGGCCGGTGGACAGCGAGCTGACGCTGGACGACGTCGAGGTCGACAGTGACGTGACCGCGCTGTTGGTCGACGACAGGCCGGTGGAGGTCGA
>NZ_JAAGPO010000033.1:0-237 GCF_017104825.1 Burkholderia sp. Ac-20345
TTTATATCTCACATCTTCCACATGTACTACATACACTTGCCTATATACTGCTTTTTCCCACCATACTTCTTTTCTTATATTCTGCGTTTGTACCTCTCTCATTTGTTTACCGCTCTTCACTTCTTCTACTTGTTCACTCTAGTTGTGTCCTCTTTCTTCACAGTTAGTTATGCATCTTTTTCTTCTACTCTCTTCTTTTTACTCTTGCGTTATTCCTTTTTTTTTTTTTTTTTTTTT